>CAJXUJ010000078.1 GCA_913061025.1 uncultured Actinomycetes bacterium
CAGTTTCGAGTCGCCCCGAGGACCGAACGAAGGAAGGGTGCGCCCAGCGCTGGCCGGGCGCACCCTTTCGCAAGTACGGGCTAGCGGGTTTGGCTGAACCAGACCTTCGCGCTCTCCGTGTTGACGATCAAGATGATCAACAGGTTGACCAGGATCTGGATCCAGCCACCGTTTCCGAGGTGGAAGAAGCCAAAGACGATGTTGATAACGGCCAGCACCGAAATGAGCATCTGGGCAGTGGCGCTACCGGCGAAGGTCAACCGAGTAAGCCAGAAGTAGATGAGGCCCAGCAAGATCATCATGAATCCGTTGAACCACAGGTAGAACGTGGAGACGGTGACTTCCTGCCCGAAGCTGTTCACGTAGGTCGGGTTTTCGCCAAATGCCGAAAGCACGATCAAGATGCCGAACGTCAGGTTCAAGATGCCGGCCAGTGCGATCAGTATGCCGACGATCGTCACGCCGCCGGGACGCTTGATTGCTGCGTCTGCTGCCATGTTCCCTCCTCGGGGAAGTTGCGCGATCACGTTGATCTCGCGCCCAACAGGGTAGGGACACGCGCACACGTACGGCTCATGACGCGCCGTACGCTTGTTCAATCATGACCAGTGACGCACCCATTGGGATCTTCGACTCGGGATTCGGCGGATTGACAGTTGCTCGATCCATCATCGACCAGCTGCCGCACGAATCGATCCGCTACGTCGGCGACACCGAACGCGGTCCGTATGGTCCGCAGCCCATCGCCCGGGTTCGCGAGTACTCCCTCGAAATCATGGATCGCCTCGTCGACGATGGCGTCAAAGCTCTGGTGATCGCGTGCAATTCCGCGAGTGCGGCAACGCTGCGCGATGCTCGTGAGCGTTATGACGTTCCGGTGATCGAGGTCGTGCATCCGGCTGTGCGGCGTGCTGTATCGGCGACCCGGTCTGGGGTTGTCGGCGTCATCGGGACTGAGGCGACGATTACGTCCAAGGCCTACGACGACGCCTTTGCTGCTGCACCCCACATATCGCTGCAGTCCCAGGCCTGCCCGAAATTCGTGGAACTCGTCGAGGCGGGAGTGACCAGTGGTGATGAAGTGCTCGCGGTAGCGAGAAACTACTTAGCCCCGCTTCAGTCGGCCGACATCGACACCCTGGTGCTTGGCTGCACCCACTACCCGCTCTTGACTGGGGTCTTGTCCTACGTGATGGGGGATAGCGTCACCCTGGTCTCGAGTGCTGAAGAAACTGCGAAGGATGTCTACCGAGTGCTCGTTGCCGGTGACCTCCTGCGTGATCCCGAAGCGGGGCCGCCCACCTACGAGTTTCTCGTCACGGGCGATCCGCGGGAGTTTGAGGAGCATGGACGCCGCTTCCTCGGCCCTGAAGTCGGGAGCGTCAGTTCGCTGTAGGTCGGTCTACCTCTCGGACGGTGCGGAGTGACAACGTGACGATGCCCGTCACGAGTAGTGCTGCTGCAACCACCGGATAAACCGCCCGAACTCCCCATTGCTCGCTGGCGGCTCCCGTGATCAGCATTGCGAGCGGAGGGAACACATAGAACGCCGTCAACTGGACGCTGAAAACGCGCCCCTGTTCCTGCGCCGGGATTCGTATCTGCACAAGAGTGTTCAGTAACGGCTGCATCGGTCCCCAACTCAAGCCGAGGATGAAACCGAAGAACACCAGAATCGGCAGCGCCGGCAGAAACGCCATCGGAACCACGCCAAGGGCCGTGCCGACGAGAGCAACTTGGATGATCCGATACTGCGACATTCGCTTGGTCAAAGGTCCGTATGCGAGCGCGCCCAAAACGCTGCCACCGGCCAGTGCTGCGATCACGAACCCGAGTCCCTCCGGTTGCGCGAGATCCTCGAAATACACGGGCAAGATCACGCTCTCGGTGGGTAGGTAGACACCGGCGAGAACCATGATCGCGATCGTCAGTGTCCGCAACGCTTTGTCGTGCCAGAGGGCGATGACGCCACGCGTGAGCCCACTCAACCCAGCGGGGGATTCCTCGTGCTCGCGGGCTTCCTGCCCCGCGTCCGACACCCGCATCAAGGCGATGCAGATCGCGGCGATGATGAAGAGGACACCGGGAACCCACATGCCCTGTTCGGCGCCCAGGGTCGCGATGAGCCCTGCCCCGAGCAGCGGACCCAGCGTCCATCCGGCGGCAAAGAGTGCTTCGTGGATTCCGTTCAACGACTCGAGACGTACTCCGCTGGCCCGGGCTGCGTCGACGATCAGGGACTTGCGGGCGGTGTAGCCCGCCGGGTCCAAACTGGCACCAACGATCGCGAGGATGAGAATCCACGTTAGATCCAAACCGACCAGCCAGCCCACGATCGGAAAGGCGATCACCGATATCGCCGAGGCGATGTCGGACAACACGCTCATTGGCTTGCGCCCGTATCGATCGATGGCGATGCCGACGGCGGGAACAACCACGAGTGCAGGAATCGTGGACAGGGCTGCGACGAGACCCGCGGCGGCCGCCGAATCCGTTTTCTCCAGCACCAGCCACGGGATGATCACCATCACTGCCCCGTTGCCGACACCGGACAGCAGGTTGGCCACTTGGAGCAGCACCACCGGCAATCGACGCGTCAGCACGCTGGATAGTGTCATGTCCATGACGAGATCAGATGGACGTACCTCCGACCAACTCCGCCCGGTGACCTTCGAACGGAACTGGTCCGAGCACGCGGAGGGCTCGACCTTGGTCTCCTTCGGCAAGACCAAGGTTCTTTGCACTGCTTCCTTCACTCCTGGAGTGCCCCGCTGGTTGAAGGATTCGGGAACGGGTTGGGTCACCGCGGAGTACGCGATGCTTCCGCGTGCCACTACCACCAGGAACCAGCGCGAGTCGGTCAAGGGAAAGCTCGGGGGTCGAACCCAGGAGATCTCCCGACTCATTGGCCGCAGCCTGCGTGCGGTGGTCGATATGAAGGCCCTCGGCGAGAACTCCATCCTGATCGACTGTGATGTGTTGCAGGCCGATGGTGGAACCCGCACAGCTGCGATCACCGGCTCGTACGTTGCCTTGGTCGATGCCATTACGTGGGCCACGGGGGAGGGCCACGTGTCCGGCAATCCGCTGGTCGATTCGGTTGCCGCTGTGAGCGTCGGCATCATCGATGGTGAGCCGCGGCTCGATCTGCATTACGACGACGATGTCCGCGCCGAGACAGACATGAATGTGGTGATGACCGGCGCCGGCAACTTCGTAGAGGTGCAGGGCACGGCTGAGGGTGAACCCTTCGATCGCACTCTTCTTGACAATCTGCTGAACCTGGCAGCAGCGGGTATCGCCGATCTCACCGAGTTGCAGAAAGCTGCACTTTCCGCATGACGCGGCGCGTAGTCCTCGCCACCCGCAACCAACACAAGGTCGCCGAACTGCGGCGAATCCTTGAGAGCGCTGATATCGATGTCGAACTGGTCGGTACGGACGAATTCCCTGATCTTCCGGATGTCCCTGAGACTGGCAGCACCTTTGCTGCGAACGCTCTCTTGAAGGCCACGGATGTCGCTCAACGCACCGGTCTTGTTGCGATCGCAGACGACTCCGGGCTTTCTGTTGACGCGCTCAACGGGATGCCTGGAATCTTGTCCGCCCGATGGGCAGGAGAGCACGGCAACGACCGCGCGAACCTGGAGCTTGTCCTCGCCCAACTCACGGACGTTCCCGATAACCGGCGAGGTGCCGCCTTCCATTGCGCTGCCGCGGTTGCAACGCCCGACGGAGACGAACGGGTCGTCGAAGGTGTTCTCGAAGGCACTCTCATCCGAGAACCCCGGGGCACGAACGGTTTCGGCTACGACCCCATCTTCACTCCTCGCGGATACGTCCTCACGACCGCAGAATTGACTCCGGGAGAAAAGGACGCCATCAGTCACCGGGGTCAGGCGTTCCGTGCTCTCGTTCCTGTCCTTCGTGAACTACTCTCCGACACAACACCCGACCGCTAGAGAAGGAATTCCCACAATGGCTCAGGTCAGTGACCACTACGACGGCTCTGCTCCCTCGTACCACGAGCAGTACGACCCGGAGAAGATCTGGACCAACGAGGAATACCCGGCGAACTACTTCCGCCTCAACAAGGTGATCCGGATCCTTAAGGACCGCGAGGTCTCGAGTGTGTACGAGCTCGGCGCCGCCGAGGCGAGTCCGATCATCCGCATTGCCAAGGACCTCAACGTCGACGTTCGCGCGAGCGACCTGTCACCGGAGATGGTCAGGCTCGGACGCGAGAACCTCGAACGCAACGGGATGGATCCGGAACTGCTGACGCAGGTGGACATCAACGACCGAGACGCGGTTCGTGCTGAAGCCGATCGTGTCGGCCAGTTCGATGCCGTCATCGCACTCGGTGTCATTCCCCACGTCGAGGATGATGCATGGTTTGTCGAAGCGATGTCGATGTTCCTCAAGCCCGGTGGAACTTTGATTCTGCAGTTCCGCAACTCCATGTTCGCGATGTTCACGTTCAATCGTCTGACGAAGGAATTGATCCTCGACGATCTGCTCGCAAACGTTGGCCCCGAGTTCAAGGATGCGGTCGAAAAGGACCTCGACCAGCGGCTCGCAGTCGACAAGCCCCCGAAGCGTGAGTGGGACAAGGACGCCCCTGCCTACGACGAAATCCTGGCTCGATTCCACAACCCGTTCGAGTTGGCTGATGTGGTCAAGGCGCAGGGTTTTGAGGACCTCTCTTTCGGTTGGTACAACTTCCACCCGACCTACCCGATGATCGCGGGTGGAATCGATCCGACGGAATATCGCCGTCAGCAGATCGAACTCGAGGACGATGAGTCGTGGCGTGGCATGTTCCTGTGTTCGGCGGGAATGATCATCGCCACGAAGAAGTAGAGGCTCCGATGTCGGGCGACGGCCATCAGGACCACGAACACGAACACGACCACGACCACGAACACCCGCCGGGTCACATGCACCTCGAGGACCCGGATGCCAACGTCGCGGCGATAGTGGCCGATCTCGAGTACTTCCGTCGCAAGCGGTTGGAGTCTCGCTTGCTGTTCATGGCTCGGCGTGGATACCTCCCGCTTCCGGAACTACTCAAGGCCGCCCAGCGAATCGGCCCTATGGGTTCCGAGGTTCCGCACAAAGATCTCGATGATCGGATCAAGGCACTGCAGGAGCGACTCAACAGTGTGGTCAATGGGATTCTTTCGTTGCAGGTCCCCATCAAGCAGGCATCAATCGCGATCGAGGACACGCGCCTCGAGCGGGGGGACTATGACGAGCGATTCCGTCTTGCCAGGCGCAACTACCCCGAGCCGCTGCTGGAAAGAATCGCGGCAGTGGAAGGAGCGCTCGCCGATTGTGAACTGCTCATTGCGGCAGCGCAGGATGCGCTCGTGGCTAGCGGAGAAGTAGCCCCCGGTGCCTTCGAGCAGCGAATCGAAGCGCTCAAGTCCATCGGTTGGCGCAACGGTGCACGCATCGTCGCTCGCGCATGGGTCGATGAGGGGTTCCGAGAGCGATTGTTGACGCAGGGGCGTGAGACGGTTCGTGAGCTAGACATTCCACCGGGCAAGTTGGGAATCCTGGGGATCGCGGAGAATTCCGACGATGTCCACAACGTCGTTGTGTGCACCCTGTGTTCTTGTTATCCGCATGATCTTCTAGGCAATCCACCATGGTGGTACCGAACCGATGGCTACAAGGAACGCGTCATCGCCGACCCGCGCGGGATGCTGAAAGAGGCATTTGATCTCGATATCCCCGAGGGGAAGCAAATCCGGGTTCACGACTCCACGTCGGATGTTCGCTGGATGGTTATTCCGCAGAGGCCGGCAGGAACCGAGGGGCTTTCAGAGGAGGAACTCGCAGAGTTGGTGACCCCTGAGTCACTCGTGGGCACTGCGCTGGCTGGTCAGACTCCCGCAAGTGACCCGCATGTTGCGCGCGGACTAGACGGGGTTGTCGAGGGGTAATGACCGTGCCGTTGTTCGATGTGGGAGATCGTGTGGTGGTGCGCACTACACCGCGTTTTCCCACGGTCAATCCACGGACACCTGAGTACGCGAAGGGTCACCGAGCGACAGTCGTAGCGACATATGGCCGAGTCGATAATCCTCTTGATCACCACGCGGCCTATGAGCCGTTGTACACAGTTGTATTTGAGGGACGCGAGGTGTTTGGGCCGCGTGCTTCACATGAGGTGGTCGCTGAAATGCACGAAGAGTGGCTTGACGCAGACCTGTAATCCTGGTGCGGAAGGCGGGAGTTGAACCCGCACGCCCGAAGGCACTGGTACCTAAAACCAGCGTGTCTGCCGTTCCACCACTTCCGCGTGG
>CAJXUJ010000079.1 GCA_913061025.1 uncultured Actinomycetes bacterium
CCTGCTGGGCATCGTCGGCGATACCGACTCCGTCCAGCGATGCCAGTGACTGCGCCAATAGGTCGTCGATCATCTGTTCGGTGCTTGCGAGGGCGCCGGTGTCCTCGATGATCGAGCGCAGGGTGTCGATGCCGGAAGCGTCCAGTCCAGGGTCGCCGAGCAGAGAGCGCAAGTGTGCGCGTTGTGCATCATCGGCTCGCTCGTGGGCGATGGCGATGAGCACGGTTCGCTTACCCTCGCGGAGGTCGTCGCCGGCAGGTTTGCCGGTCTGCTCGGGGTCGCCGAACACCCCGAGGACGTCGTCGCGTAGTTGGAAGGCCTCACCGAGGGGGAGTCCGTAGCCGCTGTAGGCGGCGAAGACCTCATCGGATGCGTCGGCTAGGGCCGCACCGATGTGTAGGGGGCGTTCGATCGTGTACTTCGCGGACTTGTAGCGAACCACTTGAAGCGCCCGGTCGACCGAACCCCCACCACAGGCTTGCTCGAGCAGATCGAGGTACTGGCCGGCCATCAGTTCTGAGCGCATTTCGTCGTAAATTCGCTTCGCCCGCTGTAACGCATCCCTGTCGAGATCCGCGGTGAGCAGGACTTCATCGGCCCAGGACAGGCATAGGTCGCCGAGCAGAATCGCCGCACCGACACCGAAGGATTCCGGAGATCCGAGCCATTGCTCGCCGCGGTGTAGTCCAGCGAATCGGCGATGGGCAGCGGGCAGGCCGCGACGGGTGTCCGAGCCGTCCATGACGTCGTCGTGGATGAGAGCGCATGCTTGGAGGAATTCCAGGCCCGTCACGGCTTGGACGATCGCGGGCTCATGCCCGGACCCCTCTTCCACCGGCCCCGCGGCACCACGCCAGCCCCAGTACGCGAAGGCTGGCCGCAGCCGCTTTCCGCCGGCGAGCAGGTCGCGAAGCGCAGAGACCAGCGGCTCCATGTCTGCACTGACCGAAGCGAGCAACTGCCCTTGATGCGCGAGAACGTGGTCGATCGTCTCTTGGACTCGCGGTCGAAGCCGGGCCGCGTCCAAAGGGGCGCGCACCAGTTCAGGGGTATCGCCGGACATCGCGCCAGCGTAGCGAGCGTGGAAATGGGCTACGCGCGACCGATGAGTGATGCCGTTATCTCCGCGCCCATCCCGACCAGGGGAAGGCCCCCGCCGGGGTGGGTGCTTCCGCCGACGAGGTAGAGCCCGGGTATGTCGGATTTGTTCGCGGGACGGTCGAATGCGGCGCGGGCACCGTTACTCGAGGTTCCGTAAATCGATCCTCCAGGCGCCCGAGCCGAAACTTCGAGATCAGCCGGTGTTCGGATCTCGCGCCACAGGATGCGATCGCGCACATCCATGCCGCGCCTGGCGAGCACCGCGAGGATGTGATCGGCATATGACTCAGCGAGTTCGGCGTTGCTCCAATCGACACCACCCGTCGGGTCGTGTCGGGGAGCGTTGACGAGAACGAACCAGGACTCGTGATCGTCATCGGGCCGCATCTGCGGATCGTCCGGTGCGCAGACGTAGATTGCGGGATCGTCCACGGGCGTGGGGTGTTTACCGAAGATGGAATCGAACTCGGCGTCGTAGTTCTCCGGGAACCAGACGTTGTGATGGAGCAGGCCGGGTGTGCGTCCACGCACCGCAAGCAGGAGAACAAACCCCGCCAGGCTCGCGTCGCTGCGGTTGATGGCGCGTGCCGGCTTGCGAGCGCGGGGATCATCGAGGAGTTGGTGGTAGACCTGGCCGGCGTCCGCGTTGGCGACGACGATGTCCGCGTCGATGTGCTCATCGTCTGCAATCACCCCGGTCACCCCGGCCTGATTCGTGACGATGCGAGAGACGTTGACGCCCGTTCGGATTTCGACGCCGCGTTCCTCGCATCGGCGTCGCAGGGCATCGGCGAGTGTTCCCAGTCCGCCACCGAGGTGCCAGGCGCCGAATTCCTGTTCGACGTAGGGAACCGTTGCGAGTACCGCGGGTGCTTTGCGTGGATCCGAGCCGGTGTACGTCGCGTACCGGTCCAACAGGGTGATGGCGCGTGGGTCGGACAGAGTCGAGCGCCCAAGCCCTCGCAGCGTGGACCAGGGTGCGACCGTGCGGACGTCGGCGGGTTTGGCTAGCGGGAGCAGGGTGCGCCAACCGTCCAGCGGGGATTGCAGGAACGGCTCGCGGGTGAGCCGCCACATCTTCCCCGCGCGCTCCATGAGGGCTCGCCATTCGGCGGCAGTCTTGTCACCGAAGGCATCGCCGAGGGCGCGGGCGCAGCGTGCCGGATCGACACCGGGCATGGTCACCGATGAGCCGTCGGCGAACCGATAACCGAAGGCCGGTTCCACGGGTTGAAGGTCGACTTCCTCTTCGAATGCTCGTCCGGTCTTCAGGAACAGATCGCGGTAGACCGCCGGCAGCGTGAACAGGCTCGGTCCGGTGTCGAACGCGAATCCATCCCGCCGGTAGGTCGCGAGTTTCCCGCCGACCGAGTCGGCTTGTTCCAGAATTTGCACCTGGTGACCCTTGACCGCGAGGCGTGCGGCCGTGGCCAGCCCGGCGGCGCCTGCTCCGATGACGACGACGCTACTCATGCGGGGAGCCTCCGTCCTTTCCAGTGGTTCTGACCGCGTAGGTGACGCCACCAGGAAAGCGTGTTGATTGATGCGAACGCCGCGATGGACAACGGTTGAGCGAGCGCATCCGGCAGCACGCGTTCGCCGGTATTTCGGGCGACAAGCACACGGCCGGTGACTCCAGCTGCATAGCCGACGAGACCCCAGGCACGGGTCCGGCCGGTGCCTGTCACTGCGGCCACGCCCGGCACCACGTACAGGCCGATCAGTAGTGCATTGGCGGCAATGGATCCGACCGGTCCGCCGAAGGCGTTCCACGCGGACTTCGTATAGCCGTCGATGAGGTCCGTGGGCGTTTGGTACATCCGGCAGACGGCGATCGTCGAACCGTCCACCGTCAGTGCACGTTCACCGGCCTCGCGGACCTTGCGCATGAGTGCAACGTCTTCGATTACCTCGGATCGAACCGATTCGTGGCCACCCATCCGTCGGTAGCCCTCGGCGTCGAACGCCAGAAGTTGCCCGTTGGCCACCGACATCGATGCCCACTGCCGTGCCTCAGCGACGCCGAGCGGCACCGTGGTCATCCACGACCAGGCGAGCAGCGGTTGGACCAGACGCTCTAACCATGTCTCGGCTAGCTGTCGTGGGTATGGGGCGATCAATGTGGAGTCTGTGCTGCGCAACTCGTTGACCAAGGCGTTGATGGCATCGCGTTCTAAGGCAACATCGGCATCCATGAACACGAGCACGCCTGCGTTCGCCGCCGAGTCGGCTAAGCGAGCGCACGCGTAGTTCTTACCCAACCAACCCGGTGGTGGATCTGCATCCGGCGCGTGGATCACATGAACCCGCGAATCGGATGCTGCAGCCGTGTCTGCGATAGCTGCAGTGCCATCACTCGATCCGTCATCGAGCACGTGGATGCTCAGGTTTGTCAACCCGTCTTGTGCTTGGACGCTGCGAAGTGCATCGGCGAGCGAATCCTGCTCATTGCGTGCCGGGATGACCACGCTGACGGCCTCGTCGATAGCGGTGGCAGATGGCTGAGGGCGCCGTAATTTGCGCAGGTTCCACGCCGTATGGGCTGTCAGAGCGACAGCTCCAAGTGCCAGGAGTGGCACCAGCCGCTTCACCACTGGGGTTGACTCCACAGTCGCCACGCCCAGGGGATGACGACCAAGCCCATGGCGATGCCTCCCCAGATCGCGACGCTTGGGCGGCCGAAGAAAACGGCAGCCCCGAGGACGTTGGACGCGTAGGTCCACAGCAACAGCGTGTTCGGAGCGGCGTCGTTGGCCGTCTTTCGTGGCAGGCGATCCAACAGGAACATCAACACGATGCCGGCGAGCCACCAACCCAAGAAATTTTGTAGCGGGATGCCGTCGATACCGGGTAGCTCCCAACCGATGGTCTTCCAGTCCCAATAGCCCTCGCCCACCATTTGCGGATCGAGGAACAGATCCCAGGACATAAGGAGCCAACCGCCGATGATCGCTACACCCAGGCTCGTCGTCGATAGACGCTGTACCGCGAGCAGCATCGGATAGGCGACCATCGACCACGCCATCGGAATCAGGATCGGGACACTCAGCACCGCGATACCGAGAGCATCGGTGTACTCGTATTCGCCAAACGGGAACTGCGTGGTGGTTCCCAGTACCTCGATCAACCAGCCGAAAGCGAGGGTGATGGCGAAGAAACCGAGCGTCCAGGCAAGGCCGCGGTTGATGTAGGCGTGGCTGACCGAGGCGAGGAAGAAGACGGTCACCGAGATGGCTGTGGTGACGATCCGCGCCGAATCAGGAACCAGGACCCACGCGATTTGGACGCCGATCGTCAGTGCGACGAACGCCCACGGAATGAACCGAATCCACCCCGTGCCGCCACGACCCGGCTCCGATCGCGGTCCGGTGTAGACGCGTTGGCTCACGCCTCGCAAGCATAGGGTGATCGCCATGTCGAGCAATCGGCCGGATTTCGGCATCGACCTACCTAACGCGCTGAGCTCCGCGATCGCTGCCATCGAGGCGTGGCAGGAGTCCTTCGGGCGCTTCGAGCCGGCGTCCGAACTCGCCGTTGACCCAGCTCAGTGGGAGCACCACCTGGAGGATTTCCTCGACCGGTTGACCGGGAATCAGTACCCGTTCTTCCATCCCCACTACGTCGGCCAGATGCTCAAGCCACCGCACCCGGTGGCCGTCGTCGGGTACGTCGCAACGATGCTGATCAACCCGAACAACCACGCCCTCGACGGAGGTCCGGCAACGGCCGCGATGGAGAAGGAGGCGGTATCGCGGCTGGCGGCGATGTTCGGCTTCGACGGACACCTCGGGCATCTAACGTCGAGCGGAACCATCGCCAATCTCGAAGCGCTCTGGGTTGGCCGTGAAGAGCGGCCCGGAGCTGCGGTAGCGGTGAGTCGCGATGCTCACTACACGCACTCGCGGATGTGTCAGGTACTCGGTGTGGAATGCATCGAGATAGACGTCGACGACGCCGGCCGCATGGACCTCGATCACCTATCGACCGTTCTGCAGTTGCACGATGTCGGGACCGTGGTGGCAACGCTCGGGACCACGGGCCTCGGGGCGATCGATCCGCTTGCGGACATCCTTCCGCTCGCGCGAGGTGCCGGTGCACGGGTGCACGTGGACGCGGCCTACGGCGGTTTCTTCGCTCTCGTCGCTGACGACTCTGACGACGGCATCGCATCGCGCCACTTCGCGGCGATCAGTAACGCCGACTCCGTGGTGGTCGATCCGCACAAGCACGGACTGCAGCCGTATGGATGCGGGGCGGTGCTGTTCGCCGATCCCGCTGTGGGTTCGCACTATCAGCACGACTCGCCGTACACGTACTTCTCGAGTGATGAACTCCACCTCGGTGAGATTTCCCTGGAGTGCTCGCGTGCGGGTGCTTCGGCCGCTGCCTTCTGGCTGACCACGGAAGTCTTCCCGCTCACCGGTGATGGTCTCGGTCGAGTCCTGCGCCCCGGACTTCGCGCAGCCCGCCGCATGTACGAACGTCTGGAGGCCTCCGACTCGCTCCGGCCGGCCCAGGTGCCCGAATTGGACATCGTCGGCTACCTCACTCGCGCAACGGACGCGGGAACCGTCGACGCGGACTCCGTCCGCATCTTCGACGAGCTAGCCCGGCGCAATCGCGCCGATCAATGGCACCTTGCCACGTACTCGATGTCCCTGGCAGATCTCGATCGTCGAGGCATCGCACTCACCGGCGATCAGTCTCGGGCGCGAATTCTGCGCAGCGTGTTGATGAAGCCCGAGCATGAGGCTGTTGTCGATGGGTTCGTCGAAGTGCTTGAGGGTCAGGTTGCATCTACGGTGACTGCATGAGCGTGCGAGCCGACATAGTCGATACCGGTCACAAGTACCGCCGCGCAGGACGCATCGTGATCAACGCACCGGCGGAGAAAATCTTCGACATCATCGCCGACCCCTACCGGCATCCGGAGTTCGACGGCTCGGGGACTGTGAAGAAAGGCTTCACTGGACCGCACCGTCTCAGCGAAGGTGCCAAGTTCGGCATGGACATGAAGATGGGCTTCCCCTACAAGATCAAGAACACCGTGGTGGAGTTCAACGATCCGACGCTGATCGCCTGGTGCCATCCCGGTCACCACAGGTGGCGTTACGAACTGCGGGCCATTGACGAGAACACCACCGAGGTCACCGAGACCTTTGATGGTTCCACCGCCCGGTTCCCACCGGCG
>CAJXUJ010000080.1 GCA_913061025.1 uncultured Actinomycetes bacterium
GTCGTTCTCGATGTGAACGCAGGAGGCGCCGTGAACGTCGCGAATTTCCATCAAAGGCACCTTTGAGTCGAGTGGATGAATGCTGGCCGATGCGTAGCCTAGGGTTCACGTTGTGGGAACTGCTGTTAGTGAAGGCACATCAATCCGGGTCGGAGTGGTCGGTGCGCGCGGGCGCATGGGTGCTGCGGTGGTCGATGCCGTCCACGCGGCCGACGGACTCGAACTTGCTGCTGCACTGGACCTTGGCGATTCGCTGGAGGAACTCGTATCGTCCGGCTGTCAGGTGATTGTTGACTTCACCGTCCCCGATGCGGTCATGGGGACGCTGGAATACGCGATTGCCCGAGGCATCCACTGCGTGGTCGGAACCACGGGCTTCGATGAAGACCGCATTGAGCAGGTGCGTGCCTGGTGCGCTGACGCAACGGGCGTGGGAGTGCTGATCGCTCCGAACTTCAGCGTCGGTGCCGTTCTCATGATGCACCTGTCCGCTCTGGCGGCTCCCTACTTCGAGTCTGTGGAAGTCATCGAGTTGCACCATCCGGACAAGGTCGATGCACCGTCGGGTACCGCCGGCCACACAGCGCGCGCCATCGCGCAGTCCCGTGCCGACGCGGGGGTTGCCCCGGGTCCGGATGCCACGACCTCGTCTCTCGAGGGGGCCCGTGGTGCGCGAGTGGAGGACGTTCCCGTGCACTCGGTCCGGCTGCGCGGTCTGGTCGCGCACCAGGAAGTGCTCTTCGGTGGGCCCGGGGAGACCTTGACGATTCGACACGATTCGCTGGATCGCTCTTCGTTCATGCCCGGGGTGGTGTTGGCTGTTCGATCGGTGGCCGATCATCCGGGAGTGAGCATCGGCCTGGCCACATACCTGGATCTGTAGATAGGTCGATCCTCGCGATGAATAGACCCGTCGTGTGGTCGGTGACCGCGCTCATGGTCATCGGCAGCGTTGCGTACGCAGCCCTCGCGCTCTCCCGTGCCTGGGTGCTGCTGGTGTCCGGTGACCTCGTCCAGATCGTTTTCGCTCTTGCCATCGTCGTAGTTCCACTTCTGGGGGTCGGTTTGATCTGGCGCGAACTGTGGTTCGGCTGGCGAACCCAGCAAATGGGTCGCGTCTTGGCGGCCGAGGGAGGACTCCCCGAGTACTCCGGTGGACTGACCGCATCTGGTCGACCCGTGAAGGCTGACGCCGACGCCGCCTTCGCGGACTATGCCGATGCCGTCGAGGCCGATCCGCAGAACTGGCGGGCCTGGTTTCGGCTGGGAATCGCGTACGACGACGCTCGAGACCGCAAGCGCGCCCGTGCCGCCATGCGTCAGGCGGCGTCCTTGTTCGAGCGGCGCTAGACGGACAGTCCCGTCGCCCGGAGTACTGCAGCGGTAACGGCGGCGACCAGCACCACCACGAGGAAGGGTGCGCGCAAGATGAGCGCGACGATGGCCGCGGCGAGTCCGGCTAGACGGGCATCGACTTGCAAAGCAGTCCCAACCGAGAACGTTTGAACTGCGACGAGAGCAGCTAAGAGTGCGACGGGCAAGAGAGCGGTGAGTCGTCGGAGGCGTTCGTTCTCCAAGACGCGTTCGGGGACCACGTACCCGGCGAGCTTCAGCAGGTACGCGCCGAGGGAACCGATGATCACGGCGGGCCAGATCATGTCGACCTCCGCGCTATCAGTCGTTCGGCGACCACTGCTACCAGCGCGGCGGACAGAACGGGAAGTCCCGGCTGCAGCACCGGCACGAGTGCGAGTGCGACGGCCGCACTTACCAAGGCGAGAGCGATCAGGCTCCGGTCACGCAGCCGGGGCCAGAGCAAGGCGATGAAGCCGGCGGGAACGGCGGCGTCGAGGCCGAGGGTGCGGGGATCATCGAGGGCTGCGGCTCCGAGAGCGCCGATGAGTGTGCCGATGTTCCACAGCACGAAGATGGCCAGTCCTGTAGCAAGGAACGCGTGCCGTGCCTGCCGCGAACCTTCTGGGTAGCGGATCGCCATCGCGGTGGACTCGTCGATGGTGAGTTGAGCCTGCCCCAGGATGCGCCACGTGGACGGAGCCGTGGGCGTGCGCAGATAGGGACGCAGGCTCAGGGCATAGAGCGAGTTGCGGGCACCGAGCAGCAGCGCGGTGAGGACCGCTGCGAGCACGCCACCGCCGGCGCCCAAGACGCCAACGAGAGCGAACTGCGAGGCCCCGGTGAACATTCCCAGGCTCAGCACCTGGGTCTGCCAGACGTCGAGCCCACTGGCAACGGAGATGGCGCCGAAGGACAGTCCGTAGGCACCCGTGGCTACGCCGATGCCGATGGCGTTGACGGTGATGGGGCGAAGGGAATCCTCAGTGCTCAGAGTGCACCCGCAGGAACACGACCTGCGCTGGCGAGGGCGTCCATGACTTCCTCGACGGCTGCGCGGGCGGTTGGAATATCGGCATCGACCGAATCCAACCGTAGGCGTCGGGAGATAACGTCATCGGCATCCACCGCACCCTCGTGCAAAAACGCATGCGCGATGTCCACCCGTGCCGCGCTGGTGAACTCCGCAACCGGATCCAGGGCGGTTGCAGGATCGGGCAGGAATTCGGCTAGGGCGCGCACTCGATCGGCTTCGGCGCCGTAGCGCATCACCCACGGGTCGGCGTCGAAAAAGCCCGGTGATCGCCGTTCCAGATCGGGATCGGCGCCGATCAGGGCGATCGACTTTGTCCGGCACGGCCGGTCGGTGATGAGATCCACCGCGTCCTGGGCCATCCGTCGGTAGGTGGTCAACTTGCCGCCGGTGATCGTGATCAATCCGTCCGGCGTTCGTGAGACCAGGTGCTTGCGGGAGATGTCGGACGTGTCCTGTGAGGAATCGTCCGCGCCCGGTGCGTCGTTCATCGTGACGAGTGGACGCAGACCAGCGAAGGCGCCCAAGACGTCGTCCATCGACAGTGGTGAATCCAGCACCCGACTGACCTGCTCGAGGATCCACGTGATGTCATCCCCGGGAGCTTGGGGAACATCGTCGATGGCATCGACTCCGACATCGGTGATCCCGGCGAGCACCGTCCGGTCGGGACGGGGCAGCAAGAAGCAGTACCGGCCAGACATCCCGGGAACGGGAATGGTGAGCGCGGCGCGGGGATCTCCGAGGCGGTCGGCATCCAGGACAACGTGCGTTCCGCGCGAGGGGTGGACCTGAACCCGGGGATCAAGTTCCTCGGCCCAGACGCCGGTCGCTGCGATGACATTGGTCGCGGCGACTTCCAGTTCCTCGCCATTGAGCGTGTTGCGTAGACGAACGCCATTCGCGGACGCCTGCAGCGCTTCGGTGTGGGTGAGAATGGTGGCGCCGAAGGATGCGGCAGTCCGGGCAACGGCGACCACCAGGCGGGCGTCGTCGACGAGTTGACCGTCCCACGCCATGATGCCGCCGCGCAGGTCGGGAAAGTCGATACCGGGTGCGAGCCGGCGAACTTTGTCCTTCGAAACCCAGTGGGCCGGCGGCAGTGTCGATCCCGGGGTGCGCGCGCCGGTGCGAAGGGCATCGCCGGCGAGGAAACCGACCCGTGTCAGCGCGGCGCTGCCGAGAGAGGTGTCGTCCATCACCGGCACGATCTGCGGTAGCGCCCGGATCAGGTGCGGGGCGATGGTTGTCATCAGGTGCCCGCGCTCCACGGCGCTTTCCCACGCCACGTCCACGTGACCGGTGGCGAGATAGCGCAGACCACCGTGAACGAGCTTGCTGGACCAGCGCGATGTTCCGAATGCGAGGTCGTTGCGTTCGACGAGCAGGGTGCGCAAACCACGGCTGGCGGCATCGAGTGCGACGCCGGGGCCGGTAATCCCTCCACCGATCACGATGAGGTCGAAGGCGGCCGCGGACGCTAGTTCCCGCCACTCGCGCTCACGCCGGGTGGCCGACAGGTCACTCGACGGTAGACCGATGGGAACGTATGTCGTCTCCATACGATCACCCCTTGAGTAAGCGTTTGCAAATATCTCCAGATTACCCGCGACGGAAGTCACTCGCATTGTCAGATCGGGGGTGAAAATGCGTGGCAGGCTGTGGCTCGTGGACAGGGATGTCGAGCCGGGACGGTGGGGACCGGAACCGGTCGGGCATGCGGGTCTGGACCCACGAACACGTGAATTCGCGCGGACCCGACTCGGTCCCGCGGTGAGCGCACCACTTCCTGGAAGGTCGGCGGTTTCCGTTTCTCGCTTGGGCTCGGAGCAACTTGCGGAGTTGTTCCCCGGCATTGAGGTTGCTACCGACGAGGACACCCGTTCGCGTGCCTCGCGGGGTATGTCCTACGTGAACATGGTGAGTTGGCGTTCGGGTCGGGAGCAACGTGCCCCCGATGCCGTGGTGTTCCCTGCGAGCCACGAAGAAGCTCTCACCGTGGTACAGGCATGTTCGAAGGCCAACATCGCCTGCGTTCCCCTGGGAGGTGGAACGTCGGTCACCGGCGGCATCGACACACCCGACGTCGCCGCGGTGATCGCCGTTTCGACCGACCGGATGAACGCGATCGAGGACTTTGACGAGGAATCAGCCGTGGTCACCGTTGGCGCCGGGATCACGGGACCGGAACTCGAGACGTTCCTCGGTGAACGGGGTTGGACCCTCGGTCACTTTCCGCAGTCCTACGAACGCGCGAGCATCGGGGGCTACATCGCTGCACGGTCGTCGGGCCAATCGTCGAGCGGATACGGGCGGATCGAGGACATGCTCGTATCGGCCGACGTCGCTACGCCCATCGGTTCATGGACGGTGGGTGGCTATCCCGCCTCGTCGAGCGGGCCGGATCTGCGGCAGGTGGTCCTGGGCAGCGAGGGATCACTGGGTGTCATTACCCGTGCGCAACTGCGGGTGAAACGAGCGCCCACGGTTCGCGAGTATCGAGCGGCACTGATCCCCGGCGACTTCGATGCCGCGGTACGGGTGGTTCAAGACCTGACGCGATCCCCGTTGCGGCCGACGGTGCTGCGGGTATCGGATCCGGCCGAGACAGAGGCGTTACTGACCATGTCCATGCCCTCCGGGCTCGTGGGCCGTGCATTCTCTGCCTACGTTCGCGCGCGCCGTGCCCTGCCCGGTTCGCTGATCATCGTGGGCTTCGAGTCCGATCGCGAGGCGACCCTGCGCGCATCGCGGGCGTTCACCTCCGATGTCCTCGCAGAAGCCGGCGCGGTGTCGCTCGGTGCCCGTCCGGGCAATTCCTGGGTAACGGGCCGTTTCCACGGTCCGTACCTCCGTGATGCATTGTTGGACGAGGGATACCTCGTCGAGACTTTCGAAACAGTCGTGCTGTGGTCGCACGTCGTCGATCTCCACCGGGAACTGTCGGATACCGCACGTCGGGAACTCGGTGACAACAGTTATGTCATGGCGCACATCTCGCACTCGTACGACGTCGGGGCATCGCTGTATTTCACGGTGCTCGCGGGCGGCTGGGAGGATCCAGATGCGGCGGTCACGGCTTGGCAGCGGGTCAAGTCCCAGATCATGGACGTCTTGTCCGACAGTGGTGCGGCGGTGAGTCATCATCACGGCGTGGGACGAGATCACCGGGAGTGGCTTGCGGCTCAAATTGGGGGCGTCGGGCTCGGGGTTCTGCGATCGATGAAGAACTACCTCGATCCGGCCGGCGTGATGAACCCCGGAGTATTGATCGATGGTGATGGGCGAACTCGTCGATGACGAGCGCTCGGACTGAATCAACCGTTCGTGGGCTTATTGTCTTCGGCGCCATCTGGCAAGCCCTGTGGCTGGTTGCGGACGGTGCTCTGCGGAGTTCGGTGCTCAATGATCCGACGGATCCAACGTCGCTTCTCATTCTTGCTTCGATGGTCCTGTGGGTCGGCATCATCATTTCTCTCTACTCACCGATCCGAGACAGCCGATTGGCCCGCCGATTCCAGGTCGCTGCGATGCTCGTACTGGGAATCGCGGGGCTGCTGTTGATGCTCGACACCATCGCAGGTGACGACGGTTGGTTCGTTGGTGCCTCCGTGCTCAACCTCGCAGCCGGTCTCGCAGGTTTGGCGCTCTCGCGTCGAAGCGGATTGCTCGTGGTTTTCGCGCTCGTCTCCTTAGAAGTAGTGGTCGTTTTCCTCGTTCACTTTGCTGGGAGTGACGAGGAGACCCTCGCTGTGGACTTGGTCTATCCCTTCTACGCACTGGCGCTAGGACTCGCGAGCGTGGG
>CAJXUJ010000081.1 GCA_913061025.1 uncultured Actinomycetes bacterium
CCCTCGAACTTCAACCACACCTCGCAGCCGAGGGTCTCGCTGAGCGAGCACGCATAGACCAGCGGTGTTCCACCCTCGCGAAGCGAGACCACCGGAGTGCTCTCGCTCACCGGAAGCCGGTCGCGATACTCCTCGATCACGCCCCGCCATTGATGCGCGCCGGTCATGGTCACTCTTCTCCCTCGACCCGCATCACACCGACAACACGACGGACGGTGTCCAACTTCCGCAGTTGCTCCACCGTCGAGCTCAGCGCCGCATCGGTCGCCAGGTGTGTGCGCACCACGAGGCCGGCGTCCTCGCCGTGCCCCTCCTGATGCACCACCTGAATGCTCACCCCGTTATCGGCGAAAGCGGTTGCGACGCTCGCGAGAACTCCTGGCCGATCGGCAACATCGAGATTGACGTAGTACTCGGTGCGCGCGTGACCGATGGGCAGGACGGGCAGAGCAGAGTAGGTGCTCTCCCCCGGTCCCCTGCTGCCACTGACCCGGTTGCGTGCCGCGGCCACCACATCGCCGAGCACCGCGCTCGCCGTCGGGTGTCCGCCGGCACCGCGGCCGTAGAACATCAACTGGCCGGCTGCATCGGCTTCGATGAAGACCGCGTTAAAGGATTCCCGCACTGCTGCCAGTGGATGGGTGCGCGGCAGCATCGTGGGGTGCACGCGAACGATCACGCCTGATGCGTCGGCGTCGTCAACGGTTTCGGCGATGGCCAGCAGCTTGATCACGAAGCCCATGTCACGAGCGGCTGCCATGTCATCTGCGGTGACGTTGGCGATGCCTTCGACGTGAACGTCCGACAGGGTCACGCGTGTGTGGAAGGCGAGCTCGGCCAGGATCGCGGCCTTGGCCGCTGCGTCGTGTCCGTCAACGTCTAGCGAAGGATCGGCCTCGAGGTAGCCGAGCGCATCGGCTTCGGCAAAGACATCGCCGTACTCCACGCCTTCTTCATCCATCTTGGTCAGCATGAAGTTGGTGGTTCCATTGACGATGCCCATGACCTTGCGAACTCGATCACCCGCAAGTGATTCGCGCAACGGACGTAGGAGCGGAATCGCACCCGCAACCGAGGCTTCGAAATACAGATCCACCCCGTGACGTTCGGCGGCCTCGAAGAGAGTCGCGCCATCCTCGGCGAGCAGCGCCTTGTTGGCGGTGACCACACTCGACCCAGCGGCCATCGCGGCCAGGATGCACTCGCGTGCAGTCTCGATTCCACCCATCAGCTCGACGACGATGTCAGCACCACTCTTGGCAACCGCAAGGGGATCATCGGTGATGAGATCGGCAGGGATTCCTGGACGAGGCTTGCTCGCATCACGAACGGCAACAGCCGTCAGCCGCAGCGGTGCCCCGACGCGTTCACGGAAGTCCTCACTGTGTTCGGTGAGCAATTCCACGACCGAGGTTCCGACGGTGCCGCCTCCCAGGAGGGCGACCGTCACCTCTTCACGCGCCGACATGGCAACTCCTCGTTCTCGTCATCGAACTGTTCATCGTGCTGTTCATTGCGGTCGTGTTCACCACGCTTGGATCCGGGGTACACCCTCTCAGGTGTGCGCATCGAGTCCGAGTAGGTCCTCGACTGTCTCGCGGCGCAGGATCGTGGACGCCTCCCCCGACTCGACGCCGACCACGCCCGGACGGGGGACGTAGTTGTAGTTGGAAGCCATGGATCGGCAGTAGGCGCCGGTAGCCGCCACGGCGAGCAAGTCTCCTGGAGCGAGGTCTCCGGGCAGCCATGCATCACGAACGACGACGTCTCCGGATTCGCAGTGCTTTCCGACCACCCGACACAACATGGGCTCCGCGGTTGAGGACCGGGACGCCAACCGAACGGTGTAGTCCGCTCCGTAGAGCGCTGTTCGGATGTTGTCGCTCATCCCACCATCGACGGACACGTACGTGCGCATCTGACCGTGGTCGAGCTGTACTGGCTTGACGGTGCCCACCTCGTACAGCGTCATCCCAGCAGGACCGACAATGGCGCGGCCGGGCTCGAACGCCAGGGCCGGCGCCATGATCCCGGCGTCCGCGCACGCTTTGGCGACGATCTCTCCGATCTGCGCCGCCATGTCCGGCACATCAAGCGGATCATCGGACTCCAGGTAGGCGATCCCCATGCCGCCGCCGAGATTCAATTCCTCGATCTCGATCCCCTGCTCGTCATAGATCCGCTGAGCCAGAGCGACCACGCGGCCAGCGGCGATCTCGAACCCGGACGCATCGAAGATCTGCGATCCGATGTGCGAGTGCAATCCGACCAGGGTGAGGCTGGGCAGTTTCGCGATGCGCCGGACCGCCTCCTCGACGGCACCGCTCTCTGCGGACAGACCGAACTTCTGATCCTCGTGTGCCGTTGCGATGAACTCGTGGGTGTGCGCCTCAACCCCGACGGTGGCACGCACCATGACCGGTTGCACCACTCCGGCCTTCGCGGCGGCCTCAGCAACTCGCGCGATTTCCTCGAAGGAGTCGATGACGATGCGTCCGACCCCGTGGTCGATCGCCGCGACTATCTCCTCCATCGACTTGTTGTTGCCATGCATGAGCAGCGCTTCGCCGGGAATACCAGCTCGCATGGCCACCGCTAGTTCACCACCGCTGGCGACGTCGATCCCCAGACCTTCTTCATGCACCCAGTGAGCGACCGCGACGGATAGGAACGCCTTCGCCGCGTAGTAGACGCGTGAGGCACCAGCCTGCCGATAGGCCTGGGCGTATTCCCGCGCTCGGGATCGCAGATCCTGTTCGTCGAGGACGAAGACCGGGGTGCCGAACTCAGTAGCGATGTCGCGGACGTCAACACCGCCCACCGTCATTGCGCCCGAGGGTTCGCGAGCGCACGTGCGCGACCACACCGAAGGGGCGAGCGCATCGACTGCTTCTGCGCTCGGCTTGCCCGTAGTGCTGCTCGAATCGCTGACGAAGTCACCGTGGCGAGGTCCAGCGGGGTGCGCGCGCATTGGTCAAGGCTAGGGCAGCACCGAAGTGCCGAGGCCGACTACCTACATCCGCTCGGGTGCACTGACCCCGAGCAAATCCAGCCCGTTGGCGAGCACCTGTCTCGCAGCTGCGCACAGCCAGAGTCGAGCCACGTGCAAGGGGGCAAGTTCCTCGTCACCGCGCGGCAACACCCAGCACACGTCGTAGAAACGGTGGTAGTCCGTTGCCATGTCCTCGAGGTAGCGGGCGATGCGGTGCGGTTCGCGCAACTCAGCGGCGCTCGCGACGATCCTCGGATACTCCGCTAGGCGACCCAGTAGTTCGATCTCCCGTTCGTGGGACAGCATCCCCGGGTCGAAGTCCATGGCCCGCCAGTCGATGCCAAGCTCGGCCGCGTTCCGCAGAACCGAGGAGATACGTGCATGCGCGTACTGGACGTAGAAGACCGGGTTGTCGTTGGTCTGCTTGGTGATGGTCTCAAGGTCAAGGGTCAGCGGTGAATCCGCGGGATATCGGGTGAGGGTGTAGCGGGCGGCATCGACTCCTACTTCCTCGACGAGGTCCTCGAGGGTGACGATGTTGCCGGCACGCTTGGAGAGTTTGACCTCTTCTCCCCCGCGGGTGATCTTCACCAGTTGGCCGATCAGTACCTCGATGTTGGCGTCCATGTCATCGCCCGCGCATGCGGCGACTGCCCGCAGTCGGTTGACGTAGCCGTGGTGGTCGGCGCCGAGTAGGTAGATGTTCAAGTCAAAGCCGCGAGCACGCTTGTCGACGTAATAGGCGGTGTCGGAGGCGAAGTAGGTGTACTCGCCGTCGGCCTTGATGAGAACACGGTCCTTGTCATCACCGAAGTCGGTGGTGCGTAGCCACACGGCGCCGTCCTGCTCGAAGACGTGGCCCTGCTCCCGAAGTCGGTCAAGCCCACGCTCGACGGCACCAGAAGAGTGGAGCTCCCGCTCGGAGTACCAGACGTCGAAGTGCGTACGAAATAGGTCGAGCACCTGCTGCTGCTGTCGAAGCTGCTTCGCGTACGCGGCTTCCCGGAAGGCAGCGAGTTGATCGTCCTCGGGCTGATCGAGGATGTCGGGGTCTTCGGCGACGATCGCTGCAGCGAGGTCGGTGATGTAGCCGCCGTGGTAGCCGTCCTCGGGAACGGGTTCACCGTGAGCCGCCGCCATGACCGAGGCCCCGAACTTGTCCATCTGGACGCCGCGATCGTTGATGTAGAACTCGCGGGCCACCTCGGCACCGGCTGCAGCGAACACCCGCGCGATGGCGTCGCCCACGGCTGCCCAGCGGGTGTGACCGAGGTGCAAGGGCCCGGTGGGGTTGGCCGAGATGAACTCGACGTTGACCCGCTGCCCTGCCAGGGCGTCCCCGCGACCGTAAGCATCACCGGCTTCCACAACGCGACGGGCCACCTCGCCCTGGGCTGCCGCCTCCAGGGTGATGTTGACGAAACCCGGGCCGGCGATGTCGAGGCTTGCGACGCCCGACTCGTTTCCTAGGTGGGTGACAAGCGCTCCCGCGATGTCCCGCGGAGGACGTCCCACACGCTTGGCGAGAACCATGGCCACGTTGGTGGCGTAGTCCCCGTGGTCGCGGGTCTTGGGGCGTTCAACGACGATCTCGAGATCCGAAAGGTCCAGGTCCGAGGCGTCAAGATCGGCAAGGGCGAGCGCCAGTGACCGGCCGATGGCGGTCCGTAACTCCTCGATGGTCACCGCGCGAGCGTAGCGACGAGGCGGTGTGGTTATGCTCAAGGCAGGCAAGTACCGATCAGCACCACCGTTCACAACGCGCCGCCAGCCAGGTAGCGCAGCAGTTTCTGAGCACGAGCACAGATTCCGGACGAAGGTTTGAACGGCTAGCCCGCTGCGGGCGAGGTGTCCGGAGCGAAACTTCGTGCAAGGAGAATGTGCAACATGGCTCAAGGAACCGTGAAGTGGTTCAACTCTGAAAAGGGCTACGGCTTCATCGCCCAGGCCGACGGCGGCCCGGACGTTTTCGTCCACTACTCGGCCATCGAGGCCGACGGCTACCGCTCGCTGGAAGAGAACCAGGTCGTCGAATTCGACATCGTCCAGGGTCCCAAGGGTCCCCAGGCCGACAAGGTTCGCATTTCGTAGTCACACCTAGTCGACTTCAGTTCGAGGGCCCCGCCGGTTCGGTGGGGCCCTCGACGTTTGTCCGTACCGTTCAGGCACACTGAATTCATGGCTGACGACGACATCGAACGCCTCCTGCGCGAGGTCAACGCGATGAACACACCCGTCTCCGGCGGGAAGAGCGTCGAGCAATCGCGCTCACAAGACGTGACCAAGGCCGATGAATCCTCCGGTGGTGCCGGGGGACGACTCGCCTTCGCAGTCGGTTCGGGCGTGGTGCTCGGCGGCGCGGGTTGGTTCTTCGGCTTGATGATGCCGTTCGTGGGTTCGTTCTCCTCCGGCGTCGGTGCGGCCCTCGGCGCCTTCACCGCTTCGCTGATTGCCGGCCCACCGCGCTGGTTCTCGTCCTAGGAGACCTCGTCCGGGATAGAAACCTTGTGTGCTCCGTGAGCCTTCTCGGCCGTGTCAATGCCGATCTTCGTCAAGATCGGGGCCAGCATCACATTGAGCCAGTGGGGCATGACAATCGGCGCCGGGCGCGGGGGTTCAGCAACTCCAAGGCGCTCGGCCTCGATTGCAGCGCCGATCAATATGCCCATGAACACCAGGTAGAACCACAAGAGCAGGACGATCGGAGTTCCGAAGGCGACAATCGCTGCCCCCACGGTGTTGGACAGCGAGGTGTAAAGCCCGAATACGGCGCTTGAGCCGAGCATCCAGAGCGTGGCGAAGAGGACACCCCACGACCGAATCCGGATGCGCGTCGGGATGTCCGGCAGCAGTGCAATGACCAGGCCGCACACCACGAAGGCCACGATGCTGAGCGCGGTCCAGTTCACGACCCGGACGCCAACGAGCTTGAGGACGTCCGACAGCCCGAGATCGTCGAGTAGGCGGGGCAGGAGCTGAAGCACCAGTAGGAGAACGACGACGGTGATCATGCCGCCTAGCGCGACGAGCGCCGAGAAGCCTCGGTCGATCAGTCCGTGCACCCGCTCGGGCTGACCGAACAATCGCG
>CAJXUJ010000082.1 GCA_913061025.1 uncultured Actinomycetes bacterium
CCCGTAGTTGGACGATGCGGCTTCGCAAGTTCAGGGAACTAGCCGGGATAGGTCGGCGAAGCCGCATTCACGCGACCAGACCACGAGCCGGTGGTGTTGTCGTAGACGACGCCATCAGCTGCCGCGACCAGAGTGGGCAGACCGGGTGCAGCAGCAAGGGAAACCGGGCCCTCCGGTGACCCTTGCGCGAAGATCGACCCTCGGCCGATGTTCACCTCGATCACCTGAAGTGCGCCGGCGCTTTCGCTTCCGAGAACCGCAAGGGAGTCCGCGCTGGACCAGGCGACATCCACCACTTCCACCAACTTCGACTCCACTCGGATCGGATCTTGGATTTCGATTCCGACTCGACCCGTGGGCGACGTACGGACAACACGGGCCAGCAAGACGTTGGTCCGGGGGCCCGACTGCACCAAGAGCGCTGCGCGCGTGCCATCCCGCGAGGGCACTGCAGCCCGCAAGACGTCGACGTCTCGTAGGCCCTGTACGGCAATGGGGAAGGTTCGACCGGTCGGGGAATAGAGCGACAGCGCGCCCTCGGCATCAACGAGCCAGAGGTTGTCCGGACCGTCGTATGCGAGCGCGAGGGGCTCTGCCGCCGATGCCAATTCGAACAAGTTCGCACCGGCTTGGATGGACCCTGACCACAACGAGCCATCGACGTCAACGCCGGCGATTCGCGATCCGTCCTGTGAGATCGCGATGTCGACGAGGAGTGGTTCGCGGGTTCCGGCTTGCCCGGCGACCGGCACGGTTCCTCCGTCGATGATTTCGCGAACGCCGATCGTCGAAGCGACATAGGCAGCGGAGCCGGGCTCAAGTCCGGAAGGGTCGACCTCCGGCCACGCATCCCTCGGTTGGGGGTTGACGACACCGGGAACGAACAATGGTTGTCCCGCTGAGGTGATCTCGACCGACTGCACATCCGGCAACTGCCTAAGCGTCCAGACGAGTTGTTGGGAGAACGCCTGTCTGGATGCGTCATCGGCCAGTTGGGCTGACGCGTCGAGATCTACTTCTGCGACACCCGCATTGATGAGAACAGCGTCGATATTGAGATCCACCCCGTCGGGAAATCCGGTGCGCACCGCGGGCCGCAACCACTCGTTGGGGCCGTCGAGCAATCGTCGGACCAGTGTTGTCGCAAGGCCCGGTCCGATAACAGGGATCATGCGCGAGTCGGGAACCAGGATCTGGAACGTGGGATCGAAGAAGTAGAGAGCGTAGGAGCGGAACGCTCGGTCGACATCGGTCTGTGACAGCAGAAGACCGCCAGGCAGGCCATCGATGCGCCAACCCTCATTTGTTTCCACCATGCGGAAAGTGGCCGTGGCTTCGGTACCGGGCTCTTGGACCTGGAAGCGACCGTTGGGTCCGATGGAACCGGCTTGAGCGGCTCGGAATTGGATGCTCGGCCCGTTCTCGGTCAGAGATGGCACACCCTCGTAGACCACAACACCCGACGACGAATCCCACCGTGCACTCGCCTGCGGCGTGAGGTACTCACGGGCAACAGCGTGATTACCATCGAAGGAGGCGCTCGCATCGAGAAAACCTTGGACAACCTCGACCTCGGTCATGTCCGGTCGAGGTGGCCGGGCGATTACGCGGATGAACTGATCGACATTGCTGCCTGAGACCTGCGCACCTTGTTGGATCGGCCCAGACGTGGGCACCTGTGCGGTGAATGCCTGCGGGACGTTTCCGCAGCCCGCCGTCACCAGCGCAACAACGATGAGAAGTGCGATTCGCCTCATCGGACGTCACCTGCATCGTTGTCCATCGTCACCGTGACCACGATCGAGTCAGAATCACTGGCTCGGTCTTGGGACTTGCGTTCGTCACGACGGACGGTGGGACGCTCACGGCTGAAGGCTCCATCGGAGTCGTGCCGGTCCTCCCCCGGGTCCACATCGGCTACTTCATCCGAGAGCGGCAACACCGCATGAGTGACCGGATGACCGGCCACTCTCGGCAATGTCAGACGGAAGCAGGCACCAGCGCCGGGTTCCCCCCACGCCTCCAGCCATCCCCCGTGCAGACGGGCGTCTTCTAGCGCGATCGCCAGGCCAAGACCAGTACCACCGGTAGTCCGGGCGCGAGCCGGATCGGCGCGCCAGAACCGATTGAAAACAAGCGCGGCCTCGCCCGGACGCAAACCAACACCGAAATCGCGCACGGTCAACGTCACTACATCGGCATCGCCGGCAAGCTCGACGAGAACACCTGTCTCGTCGCCATGCTCGATGGCGTTGTCAACCAGGTTGCGAACAATGCGGTCGATTCGCCGGGCATCACAGACCACGGTGCAGGGGCGCTCGTACGAAGCGAAGCGAACGCGCAGCCGCTTGCTGTCAGCCAGGGGTTCGCTCGCATCCACGACGCGTTGAACCAGCGTTGCAACATCAACCGACTCGCTGTCGAGTTTGGCCGCTCCGGCATCAAAGCGAGATATCTCGAGGAGATCACTCAAGAGCGCCTCGAAGCGATCCAGTTGGTTTTGCAGCAGTTCGGTCGATCGGGCTGTTTCCGCACTCAGGGAATCACGCGACTCGAACAAGACGTCGGCCGCCATTCGGATGGTGGTCAAGGGTGTCCGGAGTTCGTGCGAGACGTCCGAGACGAATCGCTGCTGCACCCGGGATAGTTCCTCAAGTTGGGTGATCTGAGCGTCGATGCTTTCGGCCATCTCGTTAAAGGAACGCGCCAACTGGGCGAGGTCATCATCGCGCTTAATCGGCAATCGCTCATCGAGATTGCCCGATGACAATCGCTCCGCCGTTCGGGCAGCAGCTCGAACCGGAACCACCACCTGACGGGTCACGACCCAGGCAACCACGCCGAGAAGGCCAACGAGCACGAACCCCGCGGCCAGGATGGAACTCCGGACCAGATCGAGTGTCTGCTGTTCTTGACTCAACGGGAATAGGTAGTACAGCTCGTAAGGGCCGACCGTTGGAATCGTCAGTGGTGCGCCCACCACGAAGCCCGGAACCACGCGACCGTCGAGGAATCGAATTTGCGTGAAGGTCCAGGACTGGCGCTGCGTCTGGGTCACCGCCTGCCGCAGGTCGACCGGAATGCTCGACACCGCCACCAGGTTGGTACCGCGTTCGGGGGCCCCTATCTCCGGGAGGCTGGAGAGCAAAAGGACGTCGAATGTTGCCGGTGACCCAGCTCGGGTAGCCAGTGACGTCACCACAGTGTCGACCAATCGCGATGGGGACGGAGTTGACGGGCCGGTGTCGGCGGCATCAAGAAGACGTTGAGCCTCGCCGAGTCCAGCCGACGCTTCACCTACAGCGCTTCGTTCTTTGGCTTCCAGGAGTCCGGTCGTGACGCGAGACAACAACAGGAGTCCCAGGGCGCCAACAACCACGATGGATAACACCAAGGTGGTGCTCGTTACTCGAATAAACAGGGAACGTCGCCACAGGCGCCTGATGGCGCGTGGGATAAACAGCAGAACCGTGACCATGATCAGGTCAGGCAGGACCGGCTTTGTATCCGACTCCTCGGACGGTCAGCACGATCTCCGGCGCTTCGGGATCGCGTTCGATCTTCGCCCGAAGCCGCTGCACGTGGACGTTCACGAGCCGGGTGTCCGCAGCGTGGCGATAGCCCCACACCTCTTGCAGCAAGGCCTCACGCGTGAATACCTGTCCGGGTCGCTTGGCTAGACATGCCAAGAGGTCAAATTCCAGAGGAGTGAGGGCGAGCACTTCACTGCCTCGACGCACCGTGTGCCCATTGATGTCGATGGTGAGGTCGTTGATGGTCAGCACCTGTGAACCGATGTCGTCGGTACGGCGGATACGCGCACGAATCCGCGCGACGAGTTCCTTTGGCTTGAACGGCTTGACGATGTAGTCATCAGCACCTGATTCGAGACCGACCACCACGTCGATGGTGTCCGACTTGGCGGTGAGCATCACGATCGGCGTCCCCGACTCGGCGCGAATCGCGCGACAGACGTCGATGCCGTCGCGCCCGGGCAGCATCAGGTCGAGGAGTACGACGTCGGGCTTCGACGCGCGAAACGCATCGACCGCGGAACTGCCATCGGCGCAGAAGACCGGGTCGAATCCTTCACCCCGGAGAACGATTCCGAGCATCTCCGCCAGCGCTGCGTCGTCGTCGACTACGAGTACTCGACCGCGAGTCCTCGGCGCCGTGGAAGTGGTGCTCATGCGCCTATGGTGTCACCTCGGGCACTCCTAGGAGAACTACGAGTGCAGCCGGGGTGTTATTCACCCCATGCGCGACCATCGCGGCCCCCAGGGAACCGGTCTTCCAGCGAACCCATCCGTAGACGACGCCGATAGGCAGAAGTAGGAAGAATCGGATCGGTTCGAAGTGGAATGCCGAGAAGACGATGGCCGTAATCGCGATCGTCCAGACGGCCCCGACACCACGTTTGCGCAAGGAGTTGAAGAGCATCCCCCGGAAGGCGATTTCCTCGACGATCGGCGCACCGACCATCACCATGACCGCGAAGATCATCAGCGCCCAGAAGGGACCCGCCTCGCGTAGTTCGAGGGCGACGTCGCCCGCCGCCGATGAAAAGTCACCGGCGATCGCCTGCGTGATGAGTGCCACGACGGCCGCAAGCATCAAGCCCACCACCCCGGCGAGCGCGCCCCAGCCGACGTCGCTCCAGGTCAATCGCAAACCCAGATCGATCCGAGGGCCATTGCCCTTCCACCGGGTGACGAACATCGGCCAGCCGGCCAGCCCCAGCCAGGGGACGAGAGTCCCCACGATCGCGGTGACCGCGAGTGGAACGTCCAGTAGGAACAAAGGAACCGCGACCAACAATCCGAGGGCAACCGCGAAGACGATCGTCAAAATCGCCGATCCGACACCCCAGCGGGGATCGCGCAGTGAAGCACCACGCTCCTCGGCTTCGGTAACGGTGACCGGACAGCCGGGGTAATCAGCGGGAGCCATCGCCCCATTGTGCGCGAGACCCCCGACACCGGGCTCGGCGCGTCGAGCCTGCGCGACTAAGCGAGAACGGCGGAGAGCTCACCCAGTCGAGTCGGGACCATCCGATACCAGGTCCAGTAGCCGCGCTTCTCGGCTTCGATGAGCCCGGCCTGGGCGAGAACCTTCAGGTGGTGGCTCACCGTGGGTTGCGACAGGCCTAGCGGCTCGGTGAGGTCACACACGCACGCCTCACAGTTCGAAGCCGACCGAAGGATGGCGAGGATCTGTAAACGGGTCGGGTCGGCCACCGCCTTCAGCAGGACCGACAGTTCCTCGGCGGTCTCCCGGGTAATCGGTCGCCCTAAGCCCGATGGGCAGCACGACGGTCCGGAAGTGACGGCCCTTTCCAGGACCGCCGTTCGGTTACTCGACGCGCTGGGCATAGATCCATATTGACATATATCGATATGGAATGCCAGGGTTCTGCCGTGCCGCGTCGACTCTTCGCCGAGTACCTGGGCACCGCCATGCTCGTCGCGGCAGTTGTGGGGAGCGGCATTATGGGAACGCTTCTCACGCGAGATGACGCCGTCGTTTTGATCCTGAACATGATGAGTACGGTCGCCGCACTCGGAGTACTGATCTGGATGCTCGGACCGATCTCCGGCGCGCACTTCAACCCCGCTGTCACCGCGGTCACCCTCGTCAAGCGCGAGATCCACGTGCCAGAAGGTCTCGCGTACATCGCAGCCCAGATCCTCGGCGGCCTCTCCGGAGTCGCGCTCGCGAACGTGATGTTCGAGCTACCCGCATTCGACCCATCCACCAACGCTCGCAACGGCTTCCCGATCTGGCTCGGTGAAATCGTCGCGACGGCAGGGCTGATCCTGATCATCGGCGCACTCACCAGAACCGGGCGCGGCCACCTCGGACCGCTTCTGGTGCCAGCGTGGATCGGTTCGGCCTACTTCTTCACATCGTCTACGTCGTTCGCGAATCCGGCCGTCACCATCGGACGGTCGATGACCGACACCTTCACCGGCATCGCACCCAGCGATGTCCTGCCGTTCATCGCATTCCAACTCATCGGTGCCGCCAT
>CAJXUJ010000083.1 GCA_913061025.1 uncultured Actinomycetes bacterium
GGGTTCATGGCGTACTTCGGGCAAGGTCACGTCACTGACCAGGGTTAAGAACAATCTGAGATGTCAGCGACATAGCCGTTACATACTTGTTCATTTGTGAGGTTGTTCAGGTGTTGTTCACGCTCAAGTCCAGCGGAATTGTGCCGTCTTGCGACGCGGCCTATGTCACAGAATTGCCGCACCACAACTGCACTTGTTCGAGCTGGGAGCCGATCACAAGGATCGCTCGGTGACCTCAGCAACGACTTCAACGGTCTGCGCGGTCGGATCGCTGCAGTAGGCCATGCGGGTGGACCGGCCGGCGACTTCGATCGCCTCCACTACCTCACTCGTTACCCGTTCTCCCGGCGCCAAGAGTGGAACTCCCGGTGGGTAAGGGCAGAACTGTTCGGTGCTGACCTGACCCACGGCTTCGCGTAAGGGGAGCCGGCGGCGGTGCGCGAAATAGGCGTCTCGCGGGCTCAACACCACTTCAGGTTCAACCTGCCAGGTGGCAGCCGGCGCTGGTTTGCGCGGTGTATCGCGTAGCGACTCAACCACGGAGGCGACGGCTGCCACAAGTTCCGCGACCGTCCCTGGATCATCGGCAATCGATACGGTCATGATGACAGTGTCCGCGTCGGCCGCCTCGACCCCGATTCCACGACTCCACAGCTCCGCACCGATGGCCGCACCCGTGGTTCCCGTATTGGGCACCCACAACGTGAGCTTGAGCGGGTCGACAGAGCAGCCGAGCAACCCTTCGTCCAAGGCAACTACACCGGGAATCGCGGACAGCGTGCGGCGCGCGTCGCACACTGCCTCCGTTACGAGCGCCAACTGCCGGCCACCATCGCGTTGAAGTGCCACACGCGTCGCGTCGATGGACGCCAAAAGGGTGGCTGACGGCGATGTTGTTGCCGTCAGATCGACTCCGTGGCTCAGCGTGGACGGCAAGACCCTGCCGCCTCTCAGACTGGTCACCGCCGTCTGCGAGTAGCCGGTAAGCGCCTTGTGGACACTCGTCGTAACTACGTCCGCTCCGTTCGCGTGGGCTCCCATACCTGGCAGGAAGTCGAGATGGGCTCCCCATGCCTGATCGACGATCAGAACCGCTTGCTGCCGATGGCATAGGTCGGCAAGCGGTGCCACGTCCGTGATGGTTCCTACGTACGCCGGCGACGTAACGAAGAGTGCGTAAGCATCCGTCATGTCAACCGAGTCCGCGCCAACTCCGATGGGAACCCCGAAGTCAGGATGAATACGAGGCAGGATCCAACGCGGTGTAGCTCCGGAGGTCACGAGACCAGCGTGCGCACTGCGATGCGATGTCCGGTCGATGCAGATCGTGACGTTGGGAGCAACAACGGACGTAAGGGCCGCGATGTTCCCTTGAGTCGAACCACCGACAAGGAATCTCGCGTGATCCGCAGCGATGGCCTGCGCCCAGAGTTCTTCAGCGCGCTCGAGCACCCGTCCGCTGAACACGTTGTCATCGGCGCCCCCCTGGAGCGGTATGTCATCGCGAATCAGGGGAGCGAGCACACCGGCGGCGAACGGGGTCTCGGCTGATCGTCCGTACCGCATCTTGTGGCCGGGTATCTGCATAGAGTGCGCGGCACGGGCACGCGCTTGGCTCCACGCATCTACCAAGGGTGCGTCTACCCAGGAAGCATCGCTCATGCCGGGACGCTAGCGCTCGGTACCCAGGGCTTGAAGGCGGAGATCGAGGTCACGCAATTTGGGTCTGACCAGAGCATCGGGAAGGCCTTCTTCATCCCGGAGCCGCAGTAACTCCTCTTGCTCGGCCTGCACCATGGCCCGCGCAATCTCGATGAGTGTCTTGGTCGCGATCTCCTGCGTCACCGAGGCATCTTCGCTTGGTCGTGCGCGATCAACGCGAGTCTGGGAGTCCCGACGTAGCCGTTCGACGATCTCCTGCGGAATTGAATTGCCATCGGCATCGGCCTCCGCAACCGCGTCATCCAATCGATCAAGTGCGGCTCGAGCCAAAGCGGCGTCCATGTTGCGAGACAACTCAGCGTCGTCGTCGCCCTTTACACCTAGACGGCGTGCAAGAGGAGCAACCGAAAGCGAGATCAACAAACTGATGACGATGATGACGAATGTCGTCGCAAGAAGGACGTCTCGGTAGGGGAACGGATCTCCAGAAGCGACAACCAGGGGGATGGAGAATGCCGCGAGACCCGACACCGGTCCGCGAGCACCCGCCCACGCGAGCACCGCGGCTTGCCGGCCCAACTGCTCTTGCGATGCACGAGTGCCGTGCGAACGACGATCCCTGGCTTTCTCGAAAACCACCATCAGACCGACGAAGACCGAACGCGTAACGATCAACGTCACCAGTACCACCGGGACCAAAATCACCACGATGCGCAGGTCGCTCGCGCTGAGGCGACCAAGAACTTCCGGCAATTCAAGACCGATGAGGTAGAAGGCGAAGGTTTGCAGGATGAAAGTCAGGTGACGCCAGACAGCGGCACCCTGCAAGCGCCCTGACCAGCCCGGATCGGCGTGCTGCGCGTTTGCCACCCACAAAGCAGCGACAACGATTGCCAAGATTCCCGAACCCTCGAAGCGCTCAGCCAGCAGGTAGATAAGAAAGGGTGCGACGAGAATGAGGGAGTTCGCTGCGACAAGGTCCCGGCTGCGTCGAAGGATGAGCGACATCCCCCACCCTGCGACACCACCGACCAGCAGACCCACGCTCACGGCCACGGCAAACATTCGCCCCGCATCGAGGAGGGTCACACTTCCCGCCACCGCAGCCATCACCGCCACTCGAAGCGCAGTGAGACCGGTTCCGTCGTTAACGAGACTCTCGCCCTCGAGAATCGACACCAGGCGACGAGGGATCGACGCACGTTTCGCGATCGTGCTAACCGCCACTGCATCCGTCGGCGCGAGGATCGCTCCTAGCGCGAACGCGACGGCAAGCGGCATCGCAACCACGAGACTCACCACACCGCCCACGACGAAAGTCGCGGTGAGGACAAGGCCGATTGCGAGGGCGAGGACGGGCCGGCTCACCCGTCGAAGATCGAGGTAGGACGATCCGAGTGCCTCGCCGAACACCAATGGAGCAAGGAGCACGATCAGGATGACTTCCGGGTCCGGTGGAGCGGACGGCCCGATGGGGGCGATTCCGATGATGGCTCCGACCGCGATCAGCGGAAGAGCGATGCCCCATCCTCGCTGACGGATGAAAACCGCGACGGCGAGGATGATGACGCCGGTCACGGCGTATTGAAAAAGGCCCTCATCCACGAGCGAACTCTAGGGCCCGCACTCGAGCCCTTGAATTAGTTCGACTCGATGCGGCGACGGCCTTCGAAGGCTCGGCCCAAGGTGACTTCATCGGCGTATTCCAGATCGCCGCCCACCGGCAGACCGCTGGCAAGTCTGGATACCGCCACTCCTAGCGGCTGGATCGTTCGAGCGAGATACGTCGCGGTTGCCTCGCCCTCAAGATTCGGGTCGGTCGCCAGAATCACCTCGGTAATGCTCCCGTCAGCAAGGCGTCCGAGGAGTTCCCGGATCCGAAGGTCCTCGGGGCCGATTCCTTCGATCGGATTGATGGAGCCACCGAGAACGTGATACCGCCCACGAAATTCGCGCGTGCGTTCAATGGCAACGACATCCTTGGGCTCTTCAACAACACAGACAACGGTCATATCGCGCTTGGGATCCGAACACACCCTGCATAGATCGGACTCCGCCACGTTTCCACACGTCTCGCAAAAGCGAACACGTTCCTTGACGTGCACGAGCGAATCGACGAGACGCTGAACATCGGCCTGATCGGCTGCCAAGAGGTGGAACGCGATGCGCTGCGCACTCTTGGGCCCAACACCCGGTAGACGACCGAGTTCATCGATCAGATCCTGAACGGCGCCTTCGTACATCAGTGCTCGATCTCCCCGATTTGGGTTGCGCCAAGTTCGCGGATCACTAGATCGACTCCCGTGACGTCGTCGACGTTCTCGTCATCTGCACTCGGCGCATCCGCAGGATCTGCGCTCCCGGCAGGTGCGCTGGCTCCTGCACCTGGGGCCGCGCCTCCGGAGGCCACCACTACATCGATCCTGACGTTCACCTTCAAGACGTCCGCGATGGCAGACCGCAGCTTCTCGTCGTGTCCGCTTGCAGCCGCATTCGCCACCTTGCCCGGACTATCCACGGCGACAGCGAGCGTCCCGTCAGACCAGGAGACAGGCTGCGATCCGCTGAAGAGCATCCACGCCACGCGCGTCTTCGCGAGCGCATCCATCACCGCCGGCCACATGGTCACAAAGCCCTCAAGCGTGATCTCTCCATCCACCGCTTTGGGCTGAGCCGCAGAGCTTGGGGCTGCCTGGGTCTGAGCTGCCTGGGTCTGCGCCGCTTTGGATGTCGGTGCTTCTGCTGACGGTTCTTGCTGCACGGACTCATCCGCCTGTGGCGCGCTCTCTCGGTTCGTTTCCCGCTCTTCTAGAGCGGTGGAGGGGGCAACGTCGGAGATCTTGGGGGGAGCCGAGCGAGAAGGTTCCTTCGTCACGGGGGGTGGGGGCGGTTGTTCGGTAGTGCGTTCAGGCTCGACCTTGCTCCTGGGGCTCTCGGTCGCCGGCGCCGCAACGGCACCAGCCGCGATGGCACGCTCCAGGTGCTCGATACGCGCGAGGGCGCCGACGCTGGTGTCCTCCGCCGCAGGGACCAGCAGGCGCGCCGCCATGATCTCGAGCCTGAGCCGCGGGGCAGTCGCGCCCTTCAACTCACCCAGCGAACGACTCACAACGTCAGCGGCGCGGCTCGCCTCGGCAGGACCGAGCAGTGCCGCCTGCGCCACGATGCGCTGAACCTCATCGTCAGGTGCGTCGATCAACCCGCGCTCTGCGGCGTCGTTGACACTCTGCACGACGATGACGTCGCGTAAACGCTCGAGGAGATCGGAAACAAATCTCCTGGGCTCATGCCCGGTGTCCACGACTCCTTCGATCACCTCGAAGAGCGCAGCGCCGTCGCGTTGGGCGATGGCCTCGATCGTCGCATCGAGGAGAGCACTGTCGGTCACACCGAGTTGACCCGCAACCTCCGCGTAGGTGACTCCTTCCGGCCCCGATCCTGCAATCACCTGACCAAGGATCGACAGCGAATCCCGCACGCTCCCGGCGCCGGCACGCGCAACCAAAGCAAGGGCCGCGGGTTCTGCACTAACACCCTCGGACGCGCAGATCGAGGCCAGATGCTCCTGCAGATCCCGATTGCTCACCAAGCGGAAGGCATAGTTGTGGGTGCGTGACCTGATCGTGGGCAGCACTTTGTCCGGGTCTGTGGTCGCAAAGATGAAGCGCACGTGCTCCGGCGGTTCCTCCACCAATTTCAACAGAGCGTTGAAGCCCGCTGGAGACACCATGTGAGCTTCGTCGATTATGTAGACCTTGTATCTCGACGATGCAGGAGCGAACATTGCGCGCTCGCGGAGATCGCGGGTGTCATCTACTCCACCGTGGCTCGCAGCGTCGAGTTCGATGACGTCGATCGAACCCGGACCGCCCGCCGCGAGGTCGAGACAGCTTTGGCATTCACCGCAGGGTTCGGGCGTAGGTCCCTTCTCGCAGTTCAGCGAGCGAGCCATGATCCGCGCCGTGGATGTCTTCCCACAGCCTCGCGGTCCGGAAAAGAGATACGCATGGTGCACACGATCGTTTTCGAGTGCCCGCGATAGGGGCATAGTGATGTGTTCCTGACCCACGACATCGGCCAGGCGGGCAGGCCGATAGGTGCGGTACAGCGCCAGGGACATGGCCCGACCCTAGTGCCCCGGTCTGCCCACCAGCGAGGCTCGAGACCGGTCCTCAAACGTGCGTGCTCGGATAGAAAAGGGACTCCCCGCGCACCTGACAGAGCCCGCCTACCCTTGCTGCCTTCCGGCCCTGGGGGGG
>CAJXUJ010000084.1 GCA_913061025.1 uncultured Actinomycetes bacterium
CACACCGTGCACACGATTTCGCCGGTGGCTTCGTCAGGCTCTACCGGAGCATGGTCATCGCACGGACATGCCAGCACGTCCCACAGATGGGGAGACAAGCCGAGCGGGGAGTTCGGGTACTGCATGGGGTTCCCCGCATCCGGCACAGCGTTTTCTGACACAGAACTCATCACGCACCGCCCTTCATCAGTGCGAGAACATCGTCGCGGAGATTCTCCATGGTCTGTTGATCCTTGGCTTCGACGTTCAGGCGCAGGAGGGGCTCGGTGTTACTTGGCCTTACGTTGAACCACCAGTCACCGCCATCGACGGTGAGGCCGTCCATGTGATCGGTGGACACCCCATCGGAGTCCGCGTAGGTGCTCTCAATAACCGTCGTCACGGCCTGCTGATCGTCGACCCGAGTGTTGATCTCTCCCGACGCCGCATACCGCTCGTACGCGGTGAGAAGCGAGGAGAACGTGGTGCCCTCAGGGGCGGATCCCAGCGCAGCAAGGGCGTGCATCGCGGCGAGCATTCCCGAATCGGCACGCCAGAAGTCGCGGAAGTAGAAGTGTCCTGAGTGCTCACCACCGAACACCGCATCGGTTTCAGCCATGGTCGCCTTGATGAACGAGTGCCCGACGCGCGTCTTCACCGGGGTCCCACCGTTCTCAAGGACGACCTCGGGAACGGTCTTCGACGTGATCAGATTGTGGATGATCGTCGACCCGGGGTAGCGCGCCAGTTCTCGCGCGGCGATCAGGGCCGTCAACGTCGACGGACTAACCGTGTCGCCGTTTTCGTCCACGACGAAGCAACGGTCCGCGTCCCCATCGAACGCGAGGCCGATATCGGCTCCGGTCTCTCGAACCCGCGCCTGGATATCGACAAGGTTCGCCGGCTCGATCGGGTTGGCCTCGTGGTTGGGGAAGGTGCCGTCGAGTTCGAAGTACATGGGATCGATAGTCAAAGGAAGCGCCTCGAGCCCCGCTTCATCGGCAAGAACGGCCGGGACCGTGTAGCCGGCCATCCCGTTGCCGGCATCGACCACGACCTTCAAGGGACGGATTGACGATAGATCGACCAAGTCGCGGAGATAGCGGGCGTAGTCAGCCAGCGTGTCCTGCGACCTGACCTCGCCGATACGTCCATCCGATGACGGGACTCCGTTTTCGATCATCTGCCGGATATCGCGCAAACCCGAATCCTGGCCAACGGGTGCGGCCCCTACCCGGCACAACTTGATGCCGTTGTACTCGGCCGGGTTGTGGCTCGCGGTGAACATTGCACCGGGAAGACCCATCGATCCCGACGCGAAGTACAGCCCGTCGGTGCTGCACAACCCGATCAGAACGACATCGCATCCCTGTTCACGAACACCCTCCGCGAAGCTCGCGACGAGGTCGGGACCGGAGGGGCGCATGTCATGACCGATGACGACCGCCCCCGGACCGCCGTCGGCAGCCGAAACACCGAGCACTCGCACGAAGGCGGCACCAACGTCATGGGCGAGGTCCTCATCCAACTGATCCGGATAGATGCCACGGACGTCGTAAGCCTTGATGATCGAGTCAAGATCGCGCATCGGCCAAGGCTATCGGCGCACCGCAGCCAATGTCCGGCTGCTGCGGTCAGAGGTGTTACCAGAGTCCCTCGTGGTCGAATGGTTCATCCGGCGATGGAGCCTTGGGGCGAGGGGCAAACACCGGATGAGCGTCGTCGTGTCGCTTCTCCGGCTCGCGTGTCTCCGGCTCGCGCTTCTCGCGAGGGGTGAACTCGGCCGCCGACACGTCAGGGACCACTCGCAGGTGGCTACGGCGTCCACCCGTTGGTTGCGGTGTTGTTTCGGCCGTCGCATCGCCTCGTTCGGTTTCGGCGATGTCGTGGCGAGGTTTAGCTGCTTCGCGAACGGCATTGGCCAATGCCTCGAGATCGTCGGTGGTGGGCTTCAGAGCATCTGGATCGGGGGTGATGCGAACAACTTCCCACCCCTTCGGTGCTGTCAATCGATCGCTGTGCATCTGACATAGGTCATAGCAATGAGGCTCGGCGTAGGTCGCCAACGGGCCGACCACCGCGGTGGAATCCGCATAGACATACGTGAGCGTCGAGACCGCGGGTTGGGTGCACGACGGCTTCGAACAGCGACGACGACTCACGTCCGGCACGCTAGCGGGCCGATAACGCTGGCGCGAGGAGCCGCGCCGTGTCCGTTCAGCGAGTGGCGATCGCACCGTCGGGAACGGCTTGCGGCACCGGAACTCGAACGCGCAGCGGCTTCCAGGGATATCCGGTGATCAGGTCACCGAAACGCGAACGCTCCTTGACGCGATGCGCGGCCAAGATCGGACCTGATCCCGGCGCCGGGGTGATGACCCCCGTGAACCAATCGACATCCGTGGGCGGTTCGAACGTGACCACCCGAACCTCACCGGGGGGCACCGAAACGCGAACCGGTTCGGTGGGCTCGGCGATTTCCTTCCCGCCGCGGAACGGCAGCATGGTGACATCGACTTCCACCGAGGTCGCGGGGGCGACGATTTGAAGCTTGACGTCGGTCGCAGCACGGACGGGAAGTCCGCTGACCGCCGCAGGACCGACGAAGGGCTGCGCACCCGCGGTGAAAGACGCCTCGTTTTGCACATTGCTGCCGCCGAAGAACTGACGCATACCCGCGACAATGGGCTGGTCCGACGTGAGTTGGAGAGCTGCCGGCAGCACCCCATCCGGAGAGGGTGGCAGCGCCGGTGTCATGTCCAAGGTGGTGACCGCACCTGCCGGCACGGTGACACTTCCGCGTTCGAACGGAAGGTAGCTGCCGTCTTGCGCGAGTACGCGCACCTCGACGATGGCGTCGTTGTCGGTTGTCGACACCACGGACAGGACGCGCGCACCGTCGCCGGCGAGGATGCCGGGGATGTAGACAGTGGTGGCTGGTTCCGCGGCGGCCGGGATCCAATCGGTCCCTACGGAGTCGAGGCCCACGCGCTGTTCGTCATCGACCGAGGCGCCGACGCGCCCGGAACGAGCGATTACGTGGAACGCAGTTCCGTTGACCCCCGGCGCAACCTCGTCCAACCGAACCACGATGCGGTCCTGACCGGGAACCACGAGCCCGCGTGTGGTCGGGGTTTCGATTTCGCCGTCGGGACCGTGGATGATCACGTCGACGATCGCGGACGTGACGTCCGGATTCACCAGCACGACGCGGGTGATGCGCCCGGCGACGGCACCCCCGCCTACGAACCAAAAGTCAGACCCTGCCGGCGCACACGCAGTGCTCGCCATACCGCGTCCGCGTCCGCTGGGATCCCTTCCCCACTGATCGGCAATGAGACCGGGCGCCAGCGCTCCTTCTCCGTAGGCCTCGACCGCAGGAAGTTCTGTCCCGAACGCCTCGATCTGCCCCTGCTCCCCCGGCTCCTTCAAGTTGGAGCTTGCCGACTCCGCGCCCGGAAGAGTGCGCAGACCGGCCTCACCCTCACCGTCCTGCCCAGGCTGTCCGGGAACAACTGCGCCGGTGACTCGGACCCCGAGATTGCCTCCGGTGCCCGGTTCCGGACACAGCAGGACGCTCGATCGAATGGGCTCGGCAATGACCGTGGTTTCCACCTCCGATGCATCGCCTCCACCGGCCAGCGAGCCCATACCCACAATTCCGGCGATCACCGCAGCCACGATGAGTGGCGGAATCCAACCTCGAACACCGGACCGCGGTTCGCTCGCCAGTGATTCCTGAGACCGCGCTTCTCCCGACCGTGCTCGGCGTCGCGATGAACGCGAACCCCGCCGACGTCCGGTCGCAGCGGTCTCGGTGGATACGTCTTCCGTGACGTCGCCAGGCGCTTCCTCGGTCACGACGTCACCTCCGATTCCTGCTCGACAGAAACTGAGCTATCGGAGGTTTCCTCTTCATGCGGGCGATCGAGTTCGGTTGAGTCGAGGAAGTGTGGTGCCTCACCGGTCGTGGGATCGTCCGGATCATCGGGGTCGGGGTCCACCACTCGCCGCTCTGGCAGCGCAAGGACAACCAGGACAACGATGACGATGCCCTGCACGATGAGCCAACCTTGACGGAACGTGTCCTCGAATGACGCTGTTGCGACCGCGGTCGCCTTGTCCGCAGGAACAACGAAAGCTGCCGACCAATTCAACGGTTCGGGCAACTCCGCCGGAGCCAGCGCTTGACCGTCGATCGAGGCACTCCAACCGCTGGTCGATGTCGATCCGATCCACAGGACCCGCGACCCCGGTTCCACGTCAATGGCTTCCGGGAGGGCCGTGTCCAGGTACGGATCGGTTCGGATGTCCCCGGGTTGAGCGAGTTCCAATGCGGTGGGGAGGAAATCACCGGTGGCTGTATCAACATCGAGTACCTGCGCACGGGACGTCACCCCACTGATGCGCCACAGGACCTCACCCTCGGCACTGGCAAGACGACGCAGCCCGGGCTCAGAGTCGAGCGCCGGGACGATCGACCGCGAAGAATTGGGCGCGAGTTTGACGTAGCGCACGCCATAGGAGCGGAGCGCATCGACCTCTCCCCCGCCGCGTCCGGACGCGAGGGCGGCAACCTGCTCGTCGATGGGCTGCCAGACGTCCGCCGGCGGTGCTGTCTCGGCATCTCCGAGCATGAGCGCGGATCCACCGAGAAGTGTGTACCGGACCTCACCCACTCCGTTGTCCGAGAGAACGAGGGTGCGGGGCGCCTGGGGGCCATTGGCTTCGGCAGCAACGAACGCCGGTACGTCTACCCGCGGTGCACGCACGAGTACCTCGTCGGTCGCCGGTATCCACCACACTGCTGCCGCGATGGGAGTCACCAACGCCCCGATCAGTGCGATCACCGCCAACGGTTGTCCGAGCGTGAAGTTCTGACCAGCGAACCGTTCGCGCAAGCCTTCGACCGCGATTCCTGCCACGGCGATCATCGCCAAACCCAGGAGCAACGTCATGGGGCCGGGCCACGGTTGCACCGGAATCCGATCGCCCGGAGGCAGCACCGTGACCGACGCTTGCGCTACGCCGACCGCGAGGGCGATCAGTCCGAGAATCCACCACGCGCCAACGTTTGCGATGGTGTCTCGACGGAACAGCGCGAGCAGCGAGGCGAAGAGCAGACCCGCGGTCACCCAGAGCGGATTCATGCCTGGACCACCGGGATGCACCAGCAGGATGTCGACGGGCCGCAGATTGGGATCGATGATTCCAGGGATGTTGAGCCCCGGCTCCACCAAGAAGAGCGACGGATTCGTGACCAGGTGCAGCGTCCACGGCATCAGCACCACGAGTGGCACAAGCAATGCGATCAGGAACCGGACGATGATCCCCCACGCCTGAGACCCGAGTCGCCGCCACGCGACGATCGATGCCGCCACGCCGATGATCACCGCCACAACCCACACCGCAGGTGTCGCGGCCAAGATGACCGACATCATCAGCGCCGTGCCGGCAGCGCGACGGATCGTGCCGCTGCGTCGAGCGAGTCGAACCCCGGATCGGATCGCGAACGGGAGCACGATCGCCGTCATCAAGGTGCCGATGCGTCCTTGCTCGATGGCTCCGGTCATGGCGGGAAGGAGGGCGTAGGTGAATCCCATCCACGCCCGCACGAGTTTGCTCGTCACCATGCCGCGTGCGGCGAAATAGGCACTCCAACCAGCGATCGGCGCGGCCAGGAGCACCAGCACGTTCATCGCCCAATCCGGGTTGCCGAAGAGCACGCTCGCCAACGATGCGACAACGATCAAGTACGGCGCCGACGGAGTGGTCGATCCGGGACCGACGTCATGCCAGGCACTCACGTAGGTCGCCCACAGATCACTGGCACCCTGCGGCACCGGCAATAGCGCGCCGCCCTGCAGGACGCCCTCTCCCCACCAGAGCGCGCGCGTGGCGACGACGGC
>CAJXUJ010000085.1 GCA_913061025.1 uncultured Actinomycetes bacterium
TGCAGATGCTGGCAGTGCGCCGGTCCTGCCACACGATGGCTCGGCGGGGGGAACCCATCGTTTCCCGGTCCCACAAGCACCACGTTTCGCGTTGGTTCGTGATGCCGATCGCCACCACACGTTCGCGATTGATCTGGGCCAAGGCTTCTTCGCTGGCGCTTACCGTCGCCGACCAGATGTCGCCAAGTTCGTGCTCGACTTGATCGTCAGCCGGGAAGTGCTGCGTGAACTCGCGATAGCCCGAGGCGATGACCTGTGCTGACTCGTCGACGATGAGCGCGGTCACCCCGGTGGTGCCTGCGTCAATGGACAGGATGAGCGGATCGGGCTGATCGAAGCTACGGGCTGCCATGTCCGGCAGGTTAGTCGTGGCGAGTCGTAGTCGCCGCCCCGAAGAGTGCACGAGGTGAGTGGGTGATGATCCGGTAGGTTTACCCATGACAGCGGTTACAGGGTTCTGGAGGGATTGTCGATGCGTGTTGGTGTTCTTACAGGTGGCGGGGACTGCCCTGGTTTGAACGCGGTGATCCGCGCCGTCGTACGTCGTGGAGTCACCGAATACGGCTTCGAGTTTGTCGGTTTCCGGGACGGCTGGAAGGGGCCGCTCGAGGGGCTCACGATGGAACTCGGCATTCCCCAGGTCCGGGGAATCCTGCCCCGGGGCGGCACCATCTTGGGGTCCTCGCGCACGAACCCGATCAAGGTCGAGGGCGGAATCGAGCGCATTAAGGACAACATGAAAGCGCTCGGTGTTGACGCGCTCGTGGCGATCGGTGGTGAAGACACCCTGGGGGTCGCGACGGCGCTCACCGAGGCGGGTGTCCCGGCGGTCGGCGTACCCAAGACCATCGACAACGATCTCAGCGCAACGGACTACACCTTCGGATTTGATACCGCGGTCACCGTGGCCACCGAAGCGATCGACCGACTGCACACCACCGCCGAGTCTCACCACCGGATCTTGATCTGCGAGGTCATGGGCCGGCACGCGGGCTGGATTGCCTTGCACTCGGGAATGGCCGGTGGCGCGAACATCATCTTGATTCCCGAGGTGCCGTTCGATCTCGACCAGGTTGTGGAGTGGGTTGAGTCGCGCTTCCGTTCCCACTACGCGCCCATCATCTGCGTCGCCGAAGGTGCGTTGCCCAAGGACGGCGATCTCATCACCAAGGACGCCACGCTCGATGCCTTCGGTCACGTCAAGCTTTCGGGGATCGGTGAATGGCTCGCGGCTCAAATCGAGGAGCGCACCGGCAAGGAGGCCCGCACCACGGTGCTGGGGCACATCCAGCGTGGAGGTTCACCCACGGCCTTCGATCGTGTGCTCGCTACCCGGTTCGGCCTTAACGCCATCGCGGCTGTGAAGGACGAGGCGTGGGGCACCATGGTGGCGCTGCAGGGCACCGACATCGTTCGGGTTCCGCTGCAGGCGGCCACCGGAACATTGAAGACGGTTCCCACGGAGCGCTACGAAGAGGCAATGGCCTTCTTCGGCTGAGCGCCGCCTACCCTTTCCCCGTGGACACCATCTCCTGGCCTGACCTTCCCGCCGTTCAGCAGCCTCCGTGGCCGGATGCGGCTGAGGTGGAGCGCGCCGTTGCCCAGCTGCGGGCGATGCCGCCGTTGGTGTTCGCGGGGGAGTGCGACCTACTTACCGAGCGGCTCGCGCAAGCGTCGCGAGGTGAGGCCTTTGTGCTCACCGGTGGTGACTGCGCCGAGACCTTCGAGGCCAATACCGCAGAGTCCATTCGCGCCCGGCTCAAGACCGTTTTGCAGATGTCCGTGGTGCTGACCTATGCCGCTTCGCTGCCGGTGGTCAAGATGGGGCGTCTCGCAGGTCAGTACTTCAAACCACGCAGCAAGACCATCGAGAATCGCGACGGCGTGGAGTTGACGAGTTACCTCGGCGATGCGGTGAACGCCCTACCGTTCGATCCCGAATCACGACGACCCGATCCGCAGCGTCTCCTGCAGGCCTACCACGCATCGGCATCGGCACTGAACCTCGTGCGAGCGTTCACCCAGGGTGGTTACGCCGACCTTCGCCAGGTGCATGCGTGGAATCAGGATTTCGTTCGAGACTCAACGGCCGGTCAGCGTTACGAGCAACTCGCCCAGCACATCGACCGTGCACTTGCGTTCATGCAGGCGTGCGGCACCGATCCCGCGGAGTTTGAGCGGGTGGAGTTCTACGCCGCGCATGAGGCGCTCTCGATGGACTACGAGCGGGCGTTGACCCGCATCGACTCTCGAACCGGCAATCCTTACGACGTCTCCGGTCATTTCCTGTGGATCGGTGAACGCACCCGACAGCTCGATGGCGCCCACATGCACTTCGCGTCGACCATCAGCAATCCGATCGGTATGAAGGTGGGTCCGACGGCATCGCCCGACGAGATCGTTGAAGCCGCACAGATCCTTAACCCCGATCGGATTCCCGGGCGTCTGTCGCTCATCACCCGGATGGGTGCGTCGAAGGTGCGCGATGTTCTGCCGAGCATCGTCCAAAAGGTCGATGCCAGCGGCATCCCCGTGGTGTGGGTCTGCGATCCGATGCACGGCAATACCCGTGAAGCGTCCAGTGGCCACAAGACCCGGCTGTTTGACGATGTCATCGAGGAGGTCGAGGGGTACTTCGAGGTGCACCGTCAACTCGGCACCTTCCCCGGCGGCATCCATATCGAGCTGACCGGTGATGACGTCACCGAATGCGTGGGTGGAACCGGTGGTGTCGCTGAGGCCGACCTCTACCAGCGCTATGAGACGGCCTGCGATCCGCGCTTGAATCGGGAGCAGAGCCTAGAACTCGCCTTCCTGGTCGCCGACATGTTGTTGAAGCGGTAGAACACGTTCGAGACCTGTCGTCGAGTCTTCTGGTGGACCGCAAAGCGCGACTGGCAGTCATCGTTGACCGCGACGGCGCACAGTGCGTCTGGTGCCGCCGCCCGATCGATACCGATCTCGTCGCGGCGACAACCGAGCATCTGGTTCCCCGGGTCAAAGGGGGACCGAGTTGGCTGGAGAACGAGGTCGCTGCCTGTCGTCGCTGCAATGGCGAGCGCGGACATCGCACGCCTGCGGAGTGGATCGACGAATGCCAGCGACGTGGGTGGGAACCGTCGATCGCAACTGTCGTCGCGGTCTTCGAGGGCTTTCAGGCCAAGGTGGAGCGCGACGGTGGAGCGCGTCGGGCGAGGCCTTATGTCGACAGTCAGTTGCGAAGGCTGCGCCGGATGTTGCCTTGATGATCTGCTGCTAGATGATTCGGAGCGTCACCGTCGTGCCGCGCGGAACCATCTCGCCGGGCGATGGGGTTTGGTCGAAGACTCGATTTAGTCGGGTGACCTCGCCGTCGTCGATCTTGGCTTTGAGTCCGAGTCGCTGAAGTTCCTCGACGGCGGCCTTGCGTCGCACATCGATGAGGTTGGGAACCTCAACCGGCGGTGGCCCCTTCGACACCACGAGTTCGACGGTGCTGCCGGAGTCGACGACCGTTGCGGCGGTGGGTGACATAGACACAACGCGTCCTTCGGCGACGTTATTCGAGAACTCCTTGGTGGTCGTGACCTGCAGCCCGGCTTCCTCGAGGCGTTTGGTGGCGACCGATTGCTTCTTCCCGGTGATGTCGGGTAACTCGACCGGTTCGGGCCCCTTAGAAATAACGAGATCGATCGGGGTATCGGGGGGCACTGGATCGCCGATTGCTGGATCGGTACGTGCCACCTGGCCCGTGGGAACCGTGTCGTCGAAGGCCTCGACGCGACCGCCCGTGGCCAAGCCCGCCGCGACGATGGCTTCGGTCGCCTCCGTCGGCGTGGAGCCCCGTACATCGGGTACTGCGTATCGCTCGGGGCCAAGCGATACAACCGCTTCAACCGTGCCGCCTGGGCGGATGCCGTCCCCGGGAACCGGGTCGGTGGCAAGAATGGAACCGGCCGGGATCGACTCGCTGTATTCCTCCGCCACGGCGGTCAATGTCAATCCATCTGTCGACAGGCTCGAGGTCGCTTGATCGAAGGACTGCCCGATCACATCCGGCGTGGGCGAGTACGTCCCTGGCCCGGCCGCAAGCCACCAGCCGGCGAAACCCGCAGCCCCGATCGCGAGCACCACCACTGCGGCAATGAGGGCGCGCAGTCCGGTTCGGCGCCGTGGCGGATAGTCGTCGTAGTCGTCATCGTCGTATTCGTCGTCGTAGGTGTTGTCGTACGTGCCGGTATAGCCCTGGTGATCGTCATACCCATCCGCCAGGGGAGCCCCGGTTCCGACAACGAGGGTGTCGTTCATCGCAGGAGTGTCAATGAAGGGAGTGGGTGCGGGCAGGGCTGCTCGTGTTCGTCGAATGTCGGCGAGGAAGTCCGCACTAGAGCGGTATCGCTGATTCGGATCGCGCCGAGTTGCGGTGCGCACGATGGCGTCTACTTCTAACGGGATACCTGCAATGACGCTCGAAGGCGCCGGGACGTCAGCGTTGACGTGCTGATACGCAACGGACAGCGGCGTGTCTCCCGCGTGCGGGACTTGACCGGTAACCATCTCGAACAGGCAGATACCAGCGGCGTAAATGTCGGTCCGCTCATCGGCGTGACCGCGCTCGACCTGTTCGGGAGCGAGATATGCGACCGTGCCGATGAGCATGCCGGCGGTCGCGTTGGTCTCAGAGGTGGCGACGGCGCGTGCGAGCCCGAAGTCGGCGACCTTGACCCGACCGTCGTACGAGATCAGTACGTTCTCGGGCTTGATGTCCCGGTGGACCAAACCTGCGGCGTGGGCAGCATTGAGCGCTTCGAGGACCGGCTCCAAGAGAACCAGGGCCTGCTCGGAGGTGAGCGGCCCGTATTCGCGGATGACGTCGCGCAACGTTCGACCCGGGATCAACTCCATCGCCAAATAGACCAGACCGTCGGCCTCGCCTTGGTCGTAGACGCCGACTACATGCGGGTGGGCCAGGCGTGCCGCGGACTTCGCTTCACGCTCGAAGCGGGCGACGAAGCCAGGATCTGCGGCAAGGTGCGGGTGCATGACCTTCAGTGCAACCTGCCGATCGAGCCTGAGGTCGACGGCTTCGTAGACGGTGGCCATTCCACCGCGGGCAAGTAGGGCCCGGATCGCGTATCGCGACCCGACGGTCTTGCCGACGAGGCCAGGGCGCGGACTCGTCTCCATTCTTGCGAGTGTAGGTCGGCCCAGGGGGCTCCCTAGGGAGCCACGCTGCCGCTAGGAGGCGCTCGCATCTAGTGCGTCGATCACCGTTTCGACTCGGGTGGCAAGCGATCCGTGGACCTGGACCAGGGGAATGTCGGTGAGGAGCGGAATGACCTGCGACTCCAGGATGCGGTCTGTCAGATCGCGAGCCTGCGGGCCGTCCCGGTGTTTGCCATCCGGTTGCCACGGGAGATCGGGAGCGCACCACACGATGAGGTCCGAGCTTTCGAGATCGTCGAGGGCCGACGGGAGCAGCTTCCGGTCGTCGAAGTACTGGATGCTGTAGACGGCCGTCATCAACGGTGCCGGATCGCTCACCACCAGGTCCACGTCCTGTTGTAGAGCGGCGTGCACGGAGTCCTTTTGGCTGGTGAGAATTGCGCGCTGCTCATCCGCTGTGGGGGTGCGCCCAGCCCGGTCGACGAACTCGCGCAGTGCCTCCGGGACGACGAGTGCGGTGTGGCCGTCGGCTCGTCGTGCCTCGACGAGGGCCTGGGCGAGTGCGCTCTTGCCGGTGCACTCGCCCCCGATCAACATCACGCAGGAGGCCATGGGCAAGTATTGGA
>CAJXUJ010000086.1 GCA_913061025.1 uncultured Actinomycetes bacterium
GAGGAGTCCAGCCGCTCGGTGTGCAGAACCACCTCCACGAACGGGTTGATCTCCTTCACCGAATCGCGCGCACTCTCGGCCTTGGATCGCCCAACATCGCTTTGCCCGTGGATGATCTGGCGCTGCAGGTTGGACTCATCCACCACGTCGAACTCGACGATGCCCAGCGTGCCCACTCCGGCGGCCGCGAGATACATCAAGGCGGGTGAGCCGAGGCCACCGGCGCCCACACACAGCACCTTGGCGTTCTTAAGTCGCTTCTGGCCATCCATCCCCACGTCCGGGATGATCAGGTGACGGCTATACCGGCGCACCTCATCGATCGACAGATCCTCGGCTGGCTCAACCAACGGCGGCAGGCTCACGGCTTCTCCTTTGTACCCACAGGCAATCAACTACTTGATGCTTCAACAAAGGCTAACGACGACGACCCCCGTCGCATTCCCTACCCAGACAGTTGCAAACGCCTTGCAACAGTCCTATGCCGGCCGCCCCATCATCTGATCCATCGCCCGCACGATCTCCTGCCAAAGAGCTGTCGGCAACTCACCCATCCGCTCCACTAGCTCTGACTTGTTCACAGTTGCCAGATTCGTCATGTTGATGACTGAATCCTTCGTTAGACCAGCCGTGCCGCGAGGGACAAAAACCATGGCGGGCAATTGCGCTCGATCGAGTCGAGTGGTGATCGAGGCAATGACCGTGGTTCCCCAGGCGGAGTGGTTGTAGCGCTCGCCCTGAATCACCACCACTGGCCGGCGGCCACCGGGCTCAGAGCCAACCGGCGGTCCGAAATCGTGCCAATAGACCTCGCCCTGACTGACCAGCCAGCTACTCGGGTTCATCGTCAATCCATTCGACCGAGTGAAGCGTTCTGCGAGCCGCCTCAAGAGTCCAGGAGGATTCCGGATCCGTGGTGTTATCTCCGAACTGTGAGACGAAATCGTTGATCTCGTCGATTTCAGCGGCGCGCGACAATGCGTCCAAGTGCCGGCGCGCCGCATCGGTGAAGAAAGCCGATCGGGAGACGCCCATCTTCTCCACCTGGGCATCCACGGCCGCGAACAACTCATCGGGAACCGAGATCGCAAACTTCATACAACGAGTATGACCCGGTATTACCGGGTCGTCAACGATCGCGTCCATGCCCCCACAGTGCGTGAGGGAACAGGTAAACCGCTAGACCCGTTACCGAGCTGTGGACGACTCCCTTAGCTACCCACAGGCTGCAATCCCCGGGCGATGCGAACCAATTGTTGCGCGGAGATGTTCCGAGCGCCGTAGGTCTCGATCCAGACTTCGGTCGGACGCAAGTTCGGACCGGCTGGCAGGGTGACCTTCAGGTTGCCGCCGTACTTCTTCACATCAGCCTTGGTGCAGTTCGTGACCTTCTCCGGATCGCAGTAAGCCATAACGGTCGCAGTAGCGCCCTGGACCTTCCGAGTCATTACGACTGCGCCCACACCGATGTCCTGACACATCGGGTTTCCTTCGAAAATCGTGAACTGACGACCACTGCCCTTGCCATAGATGGCAACAACGTTCTCTTCGGTGCCCTCCGGACACAGGTCATTGCCGCCGATGTGCTGGGCTTTCAAGCCAGCGGTGTACGACGGCTCGTAGACGGTGTAGGTCACCCCCACCTGGATGTTCTCGTAGGCATCGCTGGAACCCATGGCTTGAGCGGGGACCGCTCCACCCACTGCAAGAGCAACCGCAGCACCTACTGCCCATACACGCCTCATGGCATCTCCCATCGCTAGAGGGCTCCAACTTAGTCTTTCGCTCGGTACAGAGAGGTCCATTAGGGAATCAGATTGCGCAAAACGCGCAAGGCCACGCTCAACGTCGCCAGTTCAGGCTCCTCCACCGCATTGATCTCCTCGAGGGTGGCGCGGGCACGGGCCACACCCTCGGCGTTCGCTTCCTCCCATGCGTGGATGCGATCCTCTGGGCTCCCACTCGCACCTGTGGCGTTGATGACGTTGACGGTAAGAGCCGCGATCGCTTGGTAAAGGTCACTTCTGAGAGCTTGGCGCGCAAGAGCGGTCCAGCGATCGCCTCGGGGCAGCCCCGTGATGCGAAGCAGGGTGCGGTCCATGTCATAGCGATCGGACAGCGTGAAGTAGAGCGGAATCACCGTGTCGGATGACTCGCCCGTCTTAGCGCAGATGTCGGTGATGTCAAGCAACGTGAAGACGTCCAAGCTGCTAGCGGCCTGACGCGCAAGATCCGGTGGCGCACCCGCTTCGATGAATCGCTCAGTCAGGCGTTCGTGACGTGCTGCTTCATTGCCCTGCAGCATCGCCGAAACACCATCGGCGTTTTTGGACACTACCGGCGCGAAGTACTCCACTTCTTGGGCGATGTCGATGTCACCGGTCCTCGTCTGCAAGAACCAGCGGGTGGCGCGGTCTAGTAGCCGTCGCGTTTCCAACTGCAGCGCGCTCTGGGCACTCGTCGGCACTGTGTTGTCCAATCGGTTAATCCAGTCCCACATCTCAGGTATCGAGAAGACCTCCATCGCTGTGAGTGCCGCTCGGACAACCTGTTCTGCGGTGGCGCCGGTCTCCTCGACGGCCCGGAAGACGAAGGTGATGCCACCGACATTGAGAAGCCGATTTGTCACGACGGTGTTGATGATCTGGCTGCGCAAAGGATGGCTCGCAATCGCACCCTGGAAGTCCGTGCGCATCCTGGGTGGGAAGTAATCCACGAGGGTGCGCTCGAACCACGGGTCATCGCTGAGCGAGCACTCGTTGAGATCCGCGAGAAGCGCGATCTTCGCGTAGGCGAGGAGGACAGCCAGTTCGGGTGACGTGAGCGCTTCTCCGGCAGCTCGCCTAGTTGCGAATTCCTCGTCGTCGGGAAGGAACTCGAGAGCGCGATCCAAGAGCCCTTGGTGCTCCAGGTGCCGGATCATCCGTTGGTGGACAGTCACGAGAGCCGGTGCACCGCGGCGAGCGTTGCCCAGCACCACGTTTTGGTCATAGTTGTCTTCCAGGACAGCGGTGGCGACCTCATCGGTCATGTCTCTGAGGAGTTCAGCTCGAGAGTCGGGCGTCAGACGGCCATCCTTGACGGCTGACTCCAGAGCGATCTTGATGTTTACCTCGTGGTCGGAGGTGTCCACCCCTGCTGAGTTATCGATCGCATCGGTGTTGAGCCTCACGCCGTGCCGGGCAGCCTCGATTCGTCCGAGCTGTGTCAGACCCAGGTTGCCGCCCTCCCCCACGACCTTGACCTTGAGTTGATTTCCGTTGACGCGAACGGCGTCGTTGGCCTTATCACCGGCGTCGGCATTGGTCTCGGTTTGAGACTTCACGTAAGTGCCAATACCGCCGTTCCACAACAGATCAGCGGGAGCCTGAAGGATCGCGTGGATGAGTTCGGCCGGCGTCAGGCTGGTGGTGGTCTCAGGGATGTCCAGCGCATCCTTCATTTCCGCGGAGATCGGAATGGACTTCAGCGCTCGGTTGAAAACTCCACCACCGGTGGAAATCAGATCGGTGTTGTAATCGGCCCAGGAGGAACGAGGCAGATCGAAGAGTCGTCGTCGTTCTTCGAATGACGTTGCCGCATCAGGATTCGGATCGACGAATACGTGGCGGTGATCGAAGGCAGCGATCAGACGAATGTGTTTGCTGAGCAACATGCCATTGCCGAAGACATCGCCACTCATATCTCCGATGCCAATGACGGTGAAGTCCTGGGTTTGGGTATCAACATCGAGTTCGCGGAAGTGGCGTTTGACCGACTCCCACGCACCTTTGGCGGTGATGCCCATTGCCTTGTGGTCGTAGCCCACCGATCCACCGGAGGCGAATGCATCGCCGAGCCAGAAATGATGCTCGGCAGCGATTTCATTGGCCAGATCGGAGAAGGAAGCGGTTCCCTTGTCTGCAGCCACAACGAGGTAGGCGTCATCGCCATCATGGCGGACCACTCTCTCCGGCGAAACGATCGCGCCATCGACAAGGTTGTCGGTGATCTCGAGCATCGAGGAGATGAATTCGCGGTAGGCCGCGCGGCCCTCCTTGGCCCAGCCTTCACGATCAATCGTTGGATCGGGAAGCTTCTTGGGATAAAAGCCACCCTTGGCGCCCACGGGAACAATCACCGCGTTCTTCACTTCCTGAGCCTTGACCAGGCCGAGGATCTCGGTGCGGAAATCCTCGCGCCGATCGCTCCAGCGCAGACCACCGCGAGCGACCGGTCCGAAACGAAGGTGAACACCCTCCACTCTCGGCGAGTAGGCCCAGATTTCGAACTTGGGCTTCGGCAAAGGCAGATCGGGAACACTCTCCGGTTCGAGTTTGAACGACACCGAGCAGCGGTCTTCTCCGGTGAGGGAGATGGCGTAGAAGTTGGTACGCACGGTCGCCTGAATCAGGGCGAGGAATTGGCGGAGAATGCGATCGGCGTCCAGGCTCATGACACTGTCGAGGGCCTGCTCAATTCGCTCCGCTAGCCGACCCTCTGCTGAATGTCGATCGCTAGGGAAATCCGGGTCGAATCGCACTTGGAACAACTCGACGAGCAAGCGCGATATCTCCGCGTTCTCGAGAACCACCTGCTCCAGATAGCCCTGTCCGAAAGTAATGCCGATCTGCCGGAGGTAGCGGGCGTAGGCGCGCAGGATCATTGCCTCACGCCAATCCATGCCCGCGAGGACTACCAGCGCGTTGAAGGAGTCCACCTCGCAGCGACCGTCCCAACAGGCCCGGAAGGCTTCACTAAAACGCACGAAGAGCGTTTCGTAATTGCGCAGCGCACCCTCGGGCAGCGTGACACCAAAGTCCAGGATTCGAGCAGACGGTCGATCCGCCCGCTTGATTTCGTACGGATGCTCGTCGATCACATCGACGCCGAGGCGCTGCAGAATCGGTAGCACCTGGGTCAACGGCATGGCTTGCCCGACCCGCATCATGGTGAAACGCATATCGCGGGAATCACTCACCACCGGGGCGTACAGACGAAGGGACAGTTCCGCCGGTTCGAGCCGTTCGATGATGAGCGTGTCATCGACACCGGTGTTCGGATCGAAGTCTTCTTTGTAAGCCTCAGGGAAGGCGTCGTTGTAGATCTTCAGGAGGGCAGGGGCCTCTGACTCACCTACCCGCTCGAGGAGAATCCGCTCGTATTCGTCGGTCCAGGAACGCGTCGCAGCGGCAACACGATCCTGAAGTTCCTCTTCGTCGAAGGCGGGAATCCCCTGACCAACGGGGATGTGGATCACGTAATGCAGCCGTGCGAGCACTGATTCGGAAACCCGGGTGGTGAAGTCAACGGCGATCCCGCCGAACGCTTCCACGAGGATCGCTTCGATTCTGAGGCGAACGGCAGTCGTGTAGCGATCGCGGGGCAGGTAGACGAGGCACGAAAGGAATCGGCCGTACTCGTCGGCCCGCGTATAGAGACGGGTCTGCCGACGTTCCTGCAGGTGCATCACCGATTCGGCAAATCGGGCTAGCAGATGGACGTCGATCTGGAACAACTCATCGCGCGGATAGGTCTCCATGAACTGCAGAAGGTCCTTGGCGCTGTGCGAGCCGGGAACAAAGTCGAGTTCCCGCATGACGTAGTCGAGTTTGTCCCGCAGCACCGGAATATCGGCGACGCTGTGGTTGTAAGCCGACGCGGCATATAGGCCAAGGAAACGACGTTCGCCGATGACATTTCCATCCGAGTCGAATCGCTTGATACCGATGTAGTCCATGTACACGGCGCGATGAACGGTCGATCGGGAGTTAGCCTTG
>CAJXUJ010000087.1 GCA_913061025.1 uncultured Actinomycetes bacterium
GGCTCCCCGGGGAGGATTCGAACCTCCGTTGACGGATTCAAAGTCCGCTGTCCTGCCACTAGACGACCGGGGATCGCAACGGTGCTTGGTGCGGGCCCAACCCTAAGACCCGCCGATTTTGCCCGGGGGGTGGCCAAATGGTGGATGGTTACGCTACCGTAAGTTACGCAACCGTAGGTTGAGGAATTGCGGCTAAAAGTAAGACCAGGGATCAGAGAGGCTTCCCAATGGCACTTGTGCAGGACTTCGAGAAGGTCGACGACGGCGACGCGATCTTCCTGAGCACCGGAATGAAGATCACTATCGGGATCTTCGTCATCGGACCGACGATCGCCCTGCTGGGCATCATTCCGATGATCTACTGGGGCTTGGTGTCCTGGGTTGACATCGGCCTGCTGGTCGGCTTCTGGGCCCTCACCGGCCTCGGCATCACCGTCGGCTACCACCGTTTCTTCACCCACGGCTCCTTCAAGGCGCCGCGTCCGGTGAAGATCGCGCTAGCTCTCATGGGTTCCTACGCACTCGAGGGCTCCATCAACCAGTGGGTTGCCGATCACCGCAAGCACCACAAGTTCTCCGACGAAATCGGCGACCCCCACTCCCCGTGGCGCTTCGGCACCTCGCGCAAGGCCATCGGCAAGGGCCTGCTCTTCGCCCACATGGGATGGCTGTTCTCCGAGGAGCAGGCGACCGTCGATCAGTACGCACCCGATATCCGTGACGACAAAGACCTCCAGCGCATCAACAACGCGTTCCCCGTCATCGTCGTGATGACGTTCCTCCTGCCCGGCATCATCGGCGGTCTCATCACCTGGTCCTGGCTCGGCTTCCTCACCGGCATGTTCTGGGGCGGCGTAGTCCGTGTGGCCCTCGTGCACCACGTGACCTGGTCCATCAACTCCATCTGCCACGTCTTCGGCAAGCGCCCGTTCAAGAGCCGCGACCTGTCGAGCAACGTTGCGTGGCTAGCCATTCCGTCGTTCGGTGAGTCCTGGCACAACCTGCACCACGCCGATCCGACCTGCGCCCGCCACGGCGTCCTCAAGGGTCAGATCGACCTGAGCGCCGGAGTTATCCGCATGCTTGAGCAGGTCAACCTGGCGCACGATGTCCGCTGGCCCAAGCCCGAGCGTTTGGCGAAGAAGCTCGCTGATCCGGCCATGGCACCGCGCATCCGTGGCTACCAGGCTCCCGCTCCCGTCGATGTGAAGGCGTGACACCGCAACCCAGCGAGGTCGAACGCGAGCCTTTCGGCGACGCGGCTGCTGACGACACCGTCGTCGAACTAAGTGCCGCGGCGAGTAGGACCGCATCCCGCTCCACCCGTCGAACTAGGTCCTCGAGTCGCAAGGGCTCGAAGGCCCGGATGACCGGGCAAGAGCGACGCGAGCAGTTACTCGATGTGGGCCGTTCACTCTTCGCCGACAAGGGTTTCGAAGCCGTCAGCGTCGAAGAGATCGCGGCCAAGGCCGGTGTCTCCAAGCCCGTTGTGTACGAGCACTTCGGTGGCAAAGAGGGCCTATACGCCGTCCTGGTCGATCGGGAGATGAACGATCTCCTGCATTCGATCTCCGATGCGCTCACCGCGGGCACCGCGCGCGCGTTGCTCGAGCAGGCCGGCATGGCGTTGTTCGATTACATCGACACCAACCCCGAGGGCTTTCGCATCCTGGTGCGGGATTCACCGGTGTCCCAGTCCAGCGGATCGTTCGCCAGCCTGATCGTCGACATCGCCGCCCAGGTGGAGCACCTGCTCGCCCGCGAATTCGACAGCCACGACATCAGCACCAAGTACGCCGCCGTCTACTCCCAGGCCCTGGTCGGCATGGTCGCGCTCACCGGGCAGTGGTGGCTCGATGTCCGCAAGCCCGGCAAGGAGGACGTCGTCGCGCACTTGGTCAACCTGGCGTGGAACGGCCTCGAGCACATGGAGCCCAAGCCCGAGCTTCGAACGGTGGGCAAGCGCGCCAAGAAGTAGTCGTCAAGAATCTCGATATCAAGATTCTTGACCTACCATGGCGTCGTGGACGACGTCGATGCCATCGTCGAAGCGTGGAAGCGTGAACGCCCCGACCTTGACGTCCAGCCGCTGGCTGTTTTGTCTCGAGTGACCAGGTTGGCTCGGCATCTCGACGACGCCCGGACTGAGGCCTTCGCCCAGCACGAACTCGACGGGTGGGAGTTCGATGTCCTCGCAGCCCTGCGACGAGCGGGGGCTCCCTACGCCCTATCCCCCGGACAACTCACCACGGCGACGATGGTGACCAGCGGCACCATGACCAATCGGGTGGATCGTCTTGAGGCCCGAGGCTTCGTCCGGCGGGCCCCCGATCCGAGAGACCGGCGGGGAGTTCGAGTAGAACTCACCGACGAGGGCAAGCGTGCGGTGGATGGCGCGTTCACTGATCTTCTCAAGCGCGAACACTCTCTTCTCGAGGCTCTCGACGAGGACGAACGCACCGAGTTGGCGGCCCTTCTGCGCGATCTCATGCGTCAGTTCAGCGACAAGTCCTAAAGCCGCTCACACCACGCGAGCACCCGGTGCGGGACCGGTTCCGCGCTTGACCGTTCGACAGTTTCCCGTTGCCGTGAGCGCAACGGCAACGTCGAGAGCGTGTTCGTCATCGCGGACAAGGAATGCGCACGTCGGTCCGCTGCCGGACACCAGTCCAGCGAGAGCGCCGTACTCCACCCCCGCCTCGAGCAACGTTCGAAGTGAGGGCCGCAGGGAGATCGCTGCGGGCTGGAGATCGTTATGCAGCACGTCCGCCAACAGTTCCGGATCGCCCGCGCGCAGTGCCTGCAGGAGGAGATCCGAGACATAGGGCTCAGGAACCGGGGCATCGCCTCGCAGCGCATCACACTGCCGGTAGACAGCAGGGGTTGAAAGACCTTCGTCAGCGAACGCGAAAACCCAGTGGAACTGGCCTCGTCCCAACACCGGCATGATCTGTTCCCCGCGTCCTCGGCCAATCGCGTTGCCACCGAACAAAGCGAAGGGCACATCGGAACCGAGTTGGGCGCCGAGATCGGCGAGTTCATCCCGGGTCAGTCCGGTTTGCCAGAGCGCATCGCACGCCACCAGCGTTCCCGCGGCATCCGCACTTCCGCCGGCCATTCCTCCAGCGATCGGAATCGACTTCTCGATGTGCAGTGCAACGTTCGGCTCAACCTCGGCGTACTGCGCCAGCAGTGTGGCCGCGCGCACCGCGAGGTTGGTGTCATCAATCGGAAGGGACTCCGATCCCTCACCTTCCATGGTGAGTGAAACACCGTCGCCGGCACGAGCCGTGATGACGTCGTGCAGCGAAACCGCCTGAAAAACCGTCACCAGTTCGTGGTAGCCATCATCACGAACGGGACCAACGGATAGCTGCACGTTGATCTTCGCGGGTGCGCGAACGGTGACGGACACCAGGACAGGCTATGTCTTAAGCGTCCGACGATGCCGCACGAACGATCGAGCAGAAGTCGTCGAGGTCCAGATTCTCACCGCGCGATCGCGGATCTACTCCAGCCGCAACGAGGACGGACTCCGACGTCATGCTTGGCGGGACCCACCCCGCCAACGCCGATTTCACCTGCTTGCGCCGCTGACCGAAGGCAGCGTCAATCGCACTGAAGACCCTGGCCCGATCAACACCCTCGGGTTCGGGGCGGCGGACGATAGACACCAGTCCCGAATCGACATTGGGTGCCGGCCAGAAGACCGAGCGCCCGACGTCTCCTGCGTAGTGAACGTCACCGAACCAGCGTGCTTTGACGCTCGGCGTTCCGTAGGTGCGTGAACCTGGCTTCGCACAGAGTCGATCGGCGACCTCTCGCTGCACCATCACCAAGACGCGCTCGATGCTCGGGAAAGTTGCCAGGAGGTGGAGCACCACCGGCACCGAAACGTTGTACGGCAGATTCGCAACCAGCGCCGTCGGCTCTTTCGGTAATTCCGTCACGGTCAGTGCATCTGCCTGAACGACGGTCAGGCGTTCGCCCGAACCCGCTGCGAACTCCTCGACCGTTTCCGGCAACCGATTGGCCAGCCGGGGATCGATTTCCACTGCAACAACGTGAGCCCCCGTTTCCAGCAGAGCGAGGGTGAGGCTCCCGAGGCCTGGACCTACTTCGAGGACAACATCATCAGACGAAACGTCAGCCGAGCGCACGATCCGTCGAACGGTGTTCGGATCGATCACGAAGTTCTGACCCCACTTCTTGGTGGGGTGGATGTCGAGTTCACCGGCGATCCGGCGAACGTCGGCAGCGCCTAGGAGAGAGGTCACCAGTCCCCGAATGCCCGATGCGTATTCGCCACCAACACATCGCAGAGTTCAGCGACGCCCGCCCCTCGTTCTTCGGCCATTCGTCGAACCGTCCACGGCATCAGATACGTAGCGTTCACCCGCCCCCGATGTGGTTTGGGCGTCAAGTACGGGGCATCGGTCTCCACGAGCAACAGGTCATCGGGAACCACGTGCAGTGCCTCGCGCAAACCCTCGGCGCTGCCGAAGGTAATTACTCCAGCGAAGGACATGAACCAGCCGTGCTCGGCGCACACGCGTGCCATCTCGGCGTCACCGGAAAAGCAGTGGAACACCACGCGATCGGGAGCACCCTGCTCCAGCAATAGCGAGATGACGTCGTCGTGGGAGTCTCGATCATGAATCACGAGTGTCTTGTCGAGTTCCTTCGCTAGTTCGATATGCCACCGAAAGGACTCGTGCTGAATGGCCTGACCCTCGGCCTCCGGGGTGCGGAAGTAATCAAGCCCGGTCTCTCCCACGGCCGAGACCACCGAGTCGCGAGCAAGTTCATCGATGCGCTGCCACGCCTTCTCCAACGCCGCGCGACCCTGACGTGTCCCGATACGCGCGGCGTCGTTCGGGTGCAGCGCAACACCGACGGTTACATTCGAGTGTTCACGGGCGAACGGCACCGACCACTCCGCGGATTCAACGTCGCACCCGATCTGCACCACCTTCGGCACACCGACCTCCGCCGCCCACAGCAGCAACTGCTCGGGATCTGGTGCGTCGTCGCCATGCAACGAACGATCGTGAACATCGAGGTGGGTGTGCGAATCGATGACCGGACGAGGAAGGGGCTCCGGCGCTTCCGGCCAGCCGTGCACGCGGGCCACTGCTAGACCTCCGCGGGCTCGTCGGGCAACCGCGGGAAGAGCGCATCGCCCTTGGTGATGGTCGACCCCGGTGGGAGTTGACCCCACCGACCCACGTCGCTCATCCGCTGGGCGGCCAGCGCACCCAAGTCAGCCTCGGCACCGAGCTGTGACCACAGGCTGCTCATCGCCTTGGGCATCACCGGGTTGTAGAGAACGGCAACGGCCCGCAGTGCTTCACACATCGTGTAGAGCACAGTGTTCAAGCGTTCGGCGTTCGCCTCGTCCTTCGCAAGCACCCACGGCTCGACCTCGGTCACGTACTGGTTTACGAGTTCGACCACGCTGCGGATCTCACCGATGGCACCCGCGAAGTCGAGTTCCTCGATGGCCGCATCGGCTGCCGTCGCGGCGGAAGCAAGGCGCTCCACGACCGCATCCTCCGCGGGCGTCAACGGGCCCGGTTCGGGCAGCGCTCCGCCCCGGTACTTGCCGACCATCGCAGTGGAACGTGAGGCGAGGTTGCCCAATCCGTTCGCAAGTTCGGAGGTGTAACGGGCGGACATGTCCTCCCAGGAGAACGAACCATCCTGGCCGAAACTGATCGCCCGCATGAAGTAGTAGCGAAACGCGTCGGATCCGA
>CAJXUJ010000088.1 GCA_913061025.1 uncultured Actinomycetes bacterium
GCCGAGTAGGGGACCGGTCCGATCTTCCCGAGACCGAATGCCCGAATGGGGCCATCCGGCGGACCGAAGAAGATCGATCCTCCGGAGAAGAACCTCAAAAGGCCTAGGCCAATGAACGTCGTTGACAGGGTGACGATGACTGCGTTGGCCTTGAAGATGCCGACGGCGGTGCCGTTGACGAGCGCGAACAGCAGTGCTGCCGCGAGCGCCGCGATGATCGCTAGGAACAAGCCGTGGCTATTGCTGACAGCGATGAGAATCACGCCGGCGGTTGCCACCTGGGCGACCACTGACAGGTCGAGGTAGTTGCCGCTGATCACGACGAATGTCATGCCGACCGCGACGATGCCGATGGGGGCGGCGCGGTGGAAGACGTCGGTGATGTTGAACAGCGAGCCGAAGCCGTCGACGAAGAGCAGGGCGAACAGGATGAGTACGGCGGTGAAGACGAAGATGCCGTTTTGGGAAACCCAGGTCAGGATTCCCGCGAGCCTGCTGGCTTCGGTTGGCGCGGCCTGAGCCGCGGGGGCGGGCGTTGTTTGCTGTGACATCAGGCAACCACTTCCGCTTCTCCGGCGGCGAGGGACATCACGGACTGTTCCGATGCCTCGTCGCGGGTGAGAGTTCCGGTGATCCGGCCGTCACGCATGACATGAATGACGTCCGAGAGTTCGAGTAGTTCAGGGAGATCCGAGCTGACCACGAGAACGGCTGTTCCGTTGTCGGCCATCTCCTTGACCAGCCGGTGGATCTCGGTCTTTGCGCCCACGTCCACACCGCGGGTGGGCTCATCGAGCACCATGAAGTCGGGCTTGCGTCCGAGCCACTTGGCTACGACGACCTTCTGCTGGTTGCCGCCGCTGTACTGGCCGGCTTCGCGCTGGATCTCCGGTGGGCGCAGACCGACCTTGTCGGCCAGGCTCTGAGCGAACTCGGTGATCATGCGCGAGGCCTTGAAGCCGAAGCGGCTCAGCTGCTGGCGGTTGGGCAGACGGATGTTGTCCGAGACGCTCATGATCAGAGCAAGACCGTCGGTTCGGCGCTCCTCGGGGACGTAGCCGACACCGTTGCGAACGGCCGAGGTGTAACTGGAAAGCGTGACCGTTTGGCCGTTGCGGGTGAGGGTCACCCGGCCGGAGGTGCGGGTGTCGGCACCGATGATGGCGCGGACGAGCTCGGAGCGACCGGCGCCCACGAGTCCGCCGAGGCCGACGATCTCTCCTGCACGGACGTCCAGGCTGACGTTGTTCACCCGTGGTGCGGTGATGTCTCGTGCGCTGAGCACGACCTCGCCGGGGTTGGCCACGCGGTGCGATTCGAGATCCTTCTTCAGTTCGCGGCCGACCATGCTGTCGATTACTTCCTGCGGGGTGAGGTCCACGATCGGGGCATTGAGCACCTGCTTGCCGTCGCGCAGGATGGTCACGTGCGAGGAGATCTCGAAAACTTCAGGAATGCGGTGGGAGATGTAGGCGATGGCCATGCCGCCTTCAGCGAGGCGCTGCAGCATGCGCAGCAGGTAGTCGGTCTCCGCGGGAGTGAGCGTGGCGGTGGGCTCGTCGAGGATGAGGACCTTCGGCTGACGGGCCACCGCACGGGCGATTTCCACGAATTGGCGTAGGGCGACCGAGAGCCGAGAGACGCGCTCGTCGAGATCCACCGAGACACCGATCTCGGCGAGTGCTGCGGCAGCGATCTCCTTGAGTTCCTTGTATTTCGTGAACCCGAAGGTCGTGGGGAACGCACCGAGCAGGATGTTCTCGGCGACCGTCATCTCCGGCACCAGGCTCAGTTCCTGGTGAACCAGGGCGATTCCGGCATCGATGGCCGATTTCGTACCCGAGGCGACCTGCTCGCCGTAGACGGTGACCGAACCGCTGTCGGCCTCGATGATGCCGGCCATGACCCGCATGAGGGTGGACTTTCCGGCGCCGTTCTCACCGACGATCGAGTGAATCTCCCCTGGGGCGATCCTCAGGGATACGTCGTCGACGGCGAGAGCGCCACCGAAGGTCTTGATGATGTGCGAGGCCTCGATTGCGACCTCGGTGTTGCCTGTTGCGCCCACGTGTGGCTCCCAAAGTGTCCATCAGAAAGAACAAGCCGTGTGAACGTACGGTCGCACGGGTGTTCAGGACAAGACACAGGGGCGAAGCGTGTCCAAAACGTTATCTGTGACAGAACACTTACTGGGAGTCCATATATCGGGGGCCCCCGAACAGAGTGGGTCCCGCCGGCTTGTCGAGGTGGGATTTGTCTACTGAGTCCTCGTCGAGGACGAACCAGATGGCAACGACCTCTTCGGAGGTCTCGTTCCAGAACCGGTGCGGCACCTTGGACTCGAAGGAAATCGAGTCCCCCGGGTGGAGAACCGCCTCTTCGAATCCGACCTGGACACTGAGGTGGCCTTGGATCACCACTCCCCACTCGCGCGATTGATGGTGCAGGAAGTCGGGTAGGCCCGCGTCCTGGGCGCCGGGTGCGTAGTGGACCTCGAGGAACTCGGCCGTTCTCAGTGCCGACTTGGCCGTCAGTCGGTCCCAGCGACGATTCCCGAGATTGATAGAAGGCCTGTCCGACTTGCGGAGTACGACGCCTGACTCCTCGAGTTGGCACGTTTCCGGACTAATGGGAATAACGACGTTGGCCGCTTCGCTGGACGGGGAACGGGAATCCACCTGGTCCTCGAACAGGCTGTCCATGCTGATGTCGAGATGATTAACAACGTTGTAGAGAGCGCGGACGCTGAAAGACGCGAGACCACGCTCAACGTTCGAGACGTGGCTCGGGGAGACACCGATGCGGCGTGCGAGTTCTCGCACGCTGATACCTGACGCCTCGCGGGCCAGCCGAATTCGCTCGCCAACGACCGTCCACTCGGAGTCCACATCGGGACGCTCCGGAATTCCCGAGACCATTGATGTCACCTCGATCGCGGAGCGTATCCGACGCGGGTGCGTTACACACCGTCATTGGTCGAAGACTTACTCAAGAGGTCAGCCGACCCATGTGTTCCTAGGAAGAGACCTGTAGTTCGACCACGAAGAATGTGCATGCTCCACCGACGGTGGTGATGGTGGCTTCACCGGTGTCGGGCAAGGCGATCGCGGTGCCCGGAGAAAGGTGCCAGGTGCGATCCTCTGCATCAATGACCCGACCGTTGCCCGATATGGCGAAGATCGCATACTCGAGCCCATCGGCACGGAAGGTTTGGGTTTCGCCAGCTTCGACGCGCTGAACTCGCACGTCTTTCCACGGGCCAGTCAAGACGGTATCGATTCCCGAATCCCCCGAGAGGAGCAGATTCACCTTCTCCACGCTCACGTTGCACGACCCGCGTGGTCATCAGTGTTCTTGCGGGGCGTCGCTCGAACCACGACCAGGTGCAGATCTTCGTCGTCGTTGTTGGCGATGCCGTGTTGCTGCCCTGCCTTGGTCATGACGAGGTCTCCAGGCACGACTTCGACCGCGGTGCCGTCTTGAGTTACCACGCCGCTACCAGAAACAACGAAGTAGACCTCTTCGGCCTCCCCGTGGCGGTGCTCGCCGATCGCAGCTCCCGGGGGAAGTCGAAGAGTTGCGAATGACTCGCAGCATGCGGACATGGTGATGGCAGGCATGAAGCCCTTCCATTCCGTGGTGCCTACACCTCCGTGGAGACCGATGATCGTCGAAGGGTTCGCGTCATCGCACACGACGATGGGTCGAGTCATGCCCGCCTCCTGACTGTTGGACCGGTCCAACCGCGGGGATCGTCGAAGCGCATGATCATCCCTGCGAGTGAGACCCCCGTACGTGATCTCTCTGTACTGTTCCACAGGACATCAACTCAGTAAAGCGGTCTTGAGTTTGTGATGACCGATCCCGTTGGCCTACTCCGAACTCGGATCATTCAGGTCGCTAACTGTTCTCTCCTAGGCAACGATGGCGTAGGGTTTGGCCGCACATCGGCGGTCCCTGTGCATGCAGGCGTACACGCGAACATCGACGAAGGAGCAGTTGGCTATGAGCGCTGACAGGTTGGCAGGAAGAAAGGCACTCATCACCGGTGGTGCCCAGGGAATGGGTGCGGCCATCGCGAAGGACTGGGCGTCGCTCGGCGCCGCTGTCTGCGTTGCCGACATCAATGAAGAAGGCATCAACCAGGTCGTCGAGGAGATCCGGGCCGCGGGCGGCCAGGCAACCCCGTTCTTGCTGGATGTCACGAGCGAGGAGCAGGCCAAGGCTGCTGTCGCGCACGTGGTGTCGGAGTTCGGAGAGATCAACCTGCTGCTGAACAACGCCGGCGTCAACAAGCCGACCATCTACCCCAAGGACACCACCAAGGCGAACTACGACTTCATCATGGATGTGAATGCGTGGGGCGCATTCAACGTCATGACGCAGGTTTCCAAGCAGATGATCGAGCAGGGTCCGCGTGACTACGTCTACAAGATCATCAACGTCGGTTCGATCCTGTCCCGCGAGGCATTCCTCGACGTGATTCCGTACTCGATGTCCAAGCACGCCATCCTGGGTCTCATCAAGGGCGGCGCCAAGGCCCTTGTCGGTCACAACATCACCGTCAACGGCTACGGCCCCGGCGTTGTTCGCACTGAACTGTGGGAGCAGCTCGACAAGGACCTCGTCGAGATCGGCATGTTCGAAAAGCAGGGTGAGTCCATGGACAGCCTCGCCGAGAACATGATCTTGATGAAGCGTTACTCCTACCCGGAGGACGTCCTCGGCACCGCGAGCTTCCTTGCCAGCTCGGACTCCGACTACATGACCGGGCAGCTGATCATGATCGACGGAGGCATGGTTCTCCACTAAGTCCGTGTACTAAACACGTCGGCCTCTCATGTGATGGCATTCGTCGCCGTCGCCCTGCCAAGATGAGCCCATGGTGGCGATAACTCTGGATGGCAAGGCGACGGCGGCTGCCGTTAAGGACGATCTCGCGGCTCGCGTTGCGCGCTTGAAGGAGAAGGGCGTCACGCCGGGGCTGGGCACGGTCCTCGTTGGTGATGACCCCGGCTCGCACGCCTACGTGGGTGGAAAGCACCGCGATTGCGCGGAAGTGGGCATCGCCTCGATCCGAGTAGACCTTCCCGAGGACACCACGCAGGAACAACTCGAGGCCGAAATCCTTCGACTCAACGCCGATCCCGCCGTAACCGGCTACATAGTCCAGCTTCCGCTGCCCAAGCATCTCGATGCGAATCGCGTTCTCGAACTCATGGATCCAGCCAAGGACGCCGACGGTCTGCACCCGATGAATCTCGGTCGCCTCGTCCTCGGCGTTGACGCACCTTTGCCCTGCACGCCTCGCGGGATAGTCGAGTTGCTTCGCGCCTACGACGTCCCGATCGCCGGAGCGCATGCCGTTGTGATCGGTCGTGGTGTCACGGTTGGTCGACCGTTGGGACTTCTTCTGACCCGTCGCAGTGAAAACGCCACGGTCACGCTTTGTCATACCGGCACCGCGGATATCAACGCCGAGATCGCCCGGGCGGACATCGTGGTTGCTGCCGCCGGTGTTCCCGGCATGGTCACCGCAGCTGCCGTGAAGCCCGGTGCGGCAGTGCTCGATGTTGGCATCACCCGGACCGACGAGGGACTCGTCGGAGACGTTGCGAAGGATGTCGTGGACGTCGCGGGATGGGTTGCCCCGATGCCGGGCGGCACCGGACCGATGACGCGCGCGATGTTGATCGCCAACGTGGTCGAGACGGCCGAGCAG
>CAJXUJ010000089.1 GCA_913061025.1 uncultured Actinomycetes bacterium
GACGGTCGTCGGTCATGGCCCCGGTTCCAGGCCGACGCCCTCGCGGCAAACATGGCCATAGCCGACTCCGTCAAAGCCCTCGGCGAGGAGATCGGAGCATCACCCGCGCAGGTGGCCATCGCATGGCTGCTGGCACAGGGCTCCGACGTTGTGCCTATTCCGGGAGCCCGGAAGGTGCGCCACCTCGAAGACAATGTCAGTGCTCTCGACATCGAGCTCACGGCCGAGCAGATCGCACGTCTCGACACTGCTGCACCGGTCGGAGCTGCGGTCGGTGAGCGCTATCCCGCAGCGCTCATGAAGTCGCTGGACGGCTGAAAAGACCCTTCACCTTTCCACCAGAAGCCGTCAGTGCCACCGCCGCGAAGGACAACAGCACTCCGGCGACGAGCGCTCCGTCGACGACGTCGAGTAGGAACACATCGAGCACTAGAGCACCGGTGAGTTGGCCCGCGGTCGCGAGCAGGCTGATCGCCAACACGCCAACTTTGCCCACTACCCACGCGGTAGTGGCCAGGAAGGTGACCCCGATTATTCCGCCGAGGTACAACCACCACGGACCGGAAGGCAGCGGCTTCAACGAGTGCGCACCGAAGACGACCATCAGCCCTAGCGCGATGGTGACGATGAGACCTCCGAGCGCGAAATTCGACCACGCAGCCACCATGGGTTCTCGGGAAATAGTGGTTGATCGCCCGTTAATCGCCTGTTGGATGGCGACCCCCACGCCCGTCACGAAGCACAGGAGCACCGCGGGAAGAGAGAGTGAGTCCTCACCCAGTCGACCGGAGACAGCGACCACAACAGCGACGATGCCGATAGCTGCCGAGGCAATACGTACCGAACTGACCTGCTGCTTCCCCCGAGGACCGAGGCCAACGGCATCGACGATGAGTGAGGCGACGTTCTGCCCGGACACGAGCGCGACGGCGAAGAGTGCAACGCCGATGATCCCGACGGTGAAACTTTGAGAGAAGATGAACAGGGCGCCGAAAACACCACCGACCGCCCACCACCAGGGCATCTCCCCCGAACGCAGGGCCGCCAGGAATCGCACCATTCCCAGTCGAATGCGCCTGACCGCAAGCCCGACAACGGTCAGGAGCAGAAGCCCGACAGCGAACGACACCACCGAGGCATGCAGGCCACTTTCCAAAATGGAACCCAAAGAGCCATTTGCCCGCGACTGCACTGCTGTGAGAGACCCCACTCCCGCGGCGGCAAGCCAGGGAATCCAAGGCCGTGAAGCTGCGCTCATCGCACCGCCGTTTCTCGATCGTTAATGGAAGAAATGCCGGGTGCCGGTGAGGTACATCGTGACCCCGGCCGCCTGGGCAGCCTGAATGACATCCTCATCCCGCACCGAACCTCCGGGCTGGACAACAGCCCGAACTCCCCCATCGATCAACACCTGAAGTCCGTCCGCAAACGGGAAGAAGGCGTCTGAAGCGGCCACCGAACCACTTGCGCGATCCCCGGCTCGATCAACGGCAAGACGCGCTGAATCAACGCGGTTGACCTGACCCATGCCGATCCCGACAGCCGCTCCACCGTTCGCCAGCAGGATGGCGTTCGACTTCACCGATCGGCATCCGGTCCACGCAAACTCGAGATCTCGGAGCGTTGCCGCATCAGCGGGCTCGCCGGCGACGAGGGTCCACGTCTGGGGGTCGTCACCCTCGGCTGCGACGTCATCAATCGACTGCATCAGCAAGCCGCCGGAGATCGTCCGACCTTCTCGGCATCGTCCGGGGTGGGGTCCGGCAACCTGCAGGATGCGTAGGTTCTGCTTTTCAGTGAGAACAGCCAAAGCGTCGTCGTCAAAATCCGGAGCGATGATCACTTCGGTGAACACGTCAGCCATTGCTTCGGCGAGCTCACGTGAAACCGCGCGATTGACGGCGACCACACCTCCGAATGCCGAGACAGGGTCGGTCGCGAACGCCTTGCGGTAGGCCTCTTCTGGATCGAGACCAACGGCGATGCCACACGGATTCGCGTGCTTAATGATGGCCACGGCCGGATCTAGGAAGTCGAACGCGGCCCGGCGAGCCGCATCGGCATCGACGAAATTGTTGTAGCTCATCTGCTTGCCGTGCAGTTGCTCAGCAGTAGCAACACCGGGCTCATGGGCGTGGGCTTCGTAGACGGCTGCGCTCTGATGCGGATTTTCTCCGTAGCGCAAGACGTCTCGCCTCGACCACGACGCACCGATCCAGCCTGGAAACTCGTGATCGTCGTCGACCACTTCAGCCGCCATCCAGCTGGCAACCGCGATGTCGTACGACGCGGTATGAGAGAAGGCTTCTGCAGAGAGCTCAGCGCGTTCGGCGAGGGTGAAGCCACCTCCGTTGACCGATGCCAGAACCTCGGGGTATCGATCGGGTGACACGACCACGGCCACGTTCGCATAGTTCTTCGCTGATGCTCGCACCATGGCCGGGCCGCCGATATCGATCTGCTCAACGCATTCGTCCACGCCCGCACCCGAAGCCACGGTCTGGGTGAACGGGTAAAGATTGACCACCACGAGTTCGAACGGCTCGATCTCGAGGTCCTCGAGCTGCTGCCGATGCTCCTCCTTGCGAAGGTCGGCCAGCAGCCCACCGTGGACCTTGGGATGCAGAGTTTTCACGCGACCGTCCAGGCATTCGGGGAATCCGGTGACATCCCCTACCGCCGTCACTGGAACCCCAGTATCAGCAATCACGCCTGCGGTGCTGCCGGTGGAGACGATTTCTACGCCCGCCGCGTGCAAACCGCGAGCCAATTCGGCCAGGCCCGTTTTGTCGTACACCGACACAAGCGCGCGCCGTACCGTCCTTCGCCCCTGATCGTCACTCACCGAATGTCACCGACCTTCCCCTCACCGATACCCCTTCGCGAACCACGCGACTCAGCACATCCACGAGGAGGACTCGTTCGATTTCCTTAATCCGTTCATGCAAAGACTCTTCGGTGTCGTCAGATTCAATGATCACCGGTTGTTGGGCGATGATCGGACCGGTATCCACACCGCCGTCCACGAGGTGAACGGTGCATCCGGTCACCTTCGCACCGTAAGCGAGCGCATCCCGAACCGCGTGAGCACCGGGAAAGGCGGGCAGCAGCGCTGGATGCGAGTTGATGATGCGATCGGTGAACTCGGCAACCATCTCGCTCCCGAGGATTCGCATGAATCCGGCGGTCACGATGAGACTTGGGCGCCAATCTCGGATCTGTCCGGAGAGCTCGCGGTCCCACTCGTTCCGATCCGCCCGCATCGGAACAACGAATGTCGGAATTTCTGCGGCTTCGGCTCGGGCCAGAGCTGGAGCATCCGGAACGTCCGATCCCACAGCGACTACGAATTCACGGACACTGGAATCGATGATCGCCTGGAGCAAACTGCCGGTGCCCGAGGCGAGGACGACGATTCGCGGATCGGGCACGCACCGAGCCTAGTGCGGAGCTTGGGCGTCTAGCCGACAACCGGTTCGTTGTTGAAGCGCCGGTACAGGTACGCCGTGAAGAGGGTCGCGATCGGAAGGGTGACCAGGGTGAGTACTCCGTAGAACAGACCTCCGAGCAGCAACACCAGGGCGTTCAGCACCGTCATCAGAAAGGCGGCTGCAAGGTTCTGCCGAATTAGACGCGCACTCGCCACGAACGCCTCGCCGATACGCATGCCGCGATCGAGGACGAAATACGGGCCCAGTTGGAAGAAGAAGATCACCAGGAGTCCGGGGAGGACGCACATCAAGATTCCGAATCCGGCCATCAGTGCATACAGCAATTGAAAGAGCAGGTAGCGGCCAAGATTGTGACCGTCGAGTAGGGCGTCGAATCCGGGCTCCTGCCCCCGCGTTGCCCGAAGGGCGGCTCGGATGACACCAACGGTCACGATGATCGTCAGAATCGCGAATCCCAGCGTGAGCGTCCCGGAGGTCAGCGCACCGGTCGCCAAAGCACTGGCACACGCGGCCTGTTGCCCGGGTGTTTGCGGATCTGAGCATTCGTTGACGACTTCGTTCAGCGGACCCAAACTCAACTGCTGCAGGAACTGAACGGCCGTAACCACCGCGGCAAGGGCGATGAAGGCCAGCAGGTTCCGCCGGAAGGTGCCGATCGCCCAACCGGCAGCTTCCCTTACTTGAGTGCGCGGATCCTCCGGCTCGCTCATGCCACAGGGTCCGTATCGGGAACGCTTGACTGGTCGCCAACGATCGGCACGTTCTGCCTGTTCTGGCCTACCGCCGTCAGCGGGCGCTGCTTGCGACGTGCCCGCAGCACACTGGTCGGGAGGGCCCCGATGATCAACCCGACCCCCGCCAATAGAGCACCCAAACCAGGATCCGGACCGATGCCCGCCAGCCTGCCATCACCTAGGGAACCCGTGCCGAGCCAGAGAAACGCGTACGTCAGAACCGCCGATAGGAGCGCAGCAAGGAAGCCGATCGCCAACCGAACCAGCGGACCCTCGCGGGCGGCGAGTCGAGAAACGAGTAGGCCGATGAAGGCCCCGGACAGGACGACGAGGACGGGCAACGCCCAACTGCCGGGACCTGACGCCTCGGGCAGAGCCGCGAGCGGAGGGAAGGCCGGCAGTGGCGTCGGCGGAATCGCAGGCACGAAGGGAGAGACAAGGACATCCGGACCGAGCGAGACACCGGCTCCCACCAGATAACCCAGGGACCAACTCACCAGGACAGGCACGTAGCCCAGACTCAGCACCACGAGCACCAAGGTGTCGAACACAGTGGGGTCTAAGGCCATGAACACTTCCGCGATCTCACCGAACGAGGTTGCGGCTGCGATCGTTGCGATGATGGCTGCCATTCCTACGAGGGCCGCGAAGCCAGCGAAAGACGAACGCACGATGACGCGAATCACTGTTGGAATACGCACGACCGTCTCGCGCAGGAGGTGACTGGATCGCCACATGCCCGAGCCCACGGCCACGATGGACAGCGCGAAGGCGGTGGCCAGAGCACGGCGCGCACTCGTTTGGACGTCGGGGACGTCGGAGACAACCGAGACCGCTGCAACCGCCCCAGCGATGAAGACGCTGGACAGCAACCAGGAGGCAAGGAGCGGCCGCATACTGCGTGGTTTGACCACACGGATAAGCCAACGACCAGCCTGGTGTCCAAGCCACAGTTGCCCCAGCACCAGACCCCAGGGAATGAGCGTGTAGTCGACACCCATGAGGCGAAGGGGGACGCCGAAGGTCAGCACCCACGCGCTTCCAGTGATCGACATCGCCTGCTGCCAGGATCCGGCTTCCTCGACCCCTCCCCACCAGCCGCTGGCGACCACCAGCGCCACCGCACTCAAACCGACGAGCATCACGGAGAGTGCCGCGAGCGCCGATGCCACGAGTGGTGAGCGACCAATACGTGAACTCGTATCCGCAATTCCTCGCCCACATCTGCGGAATGCGCGTCGCACCCGCAGCAACACGCGACCCATGGCCGCGAGTACTCGCAGGTGGAAGGGCAATCGCGCCGGCTCCGCCTCGGTAGTGGGGCGCTCGACGGCGGGGGCACTCACGCCCTAAGGCTGCCAGCCGAGGGAACCCCTGGAGGGCAACGACGCGCAGTCGTGGGCGCGGGCTGTCGACGCGAACTAGCCGTGGATGACCAGCCAAGTGCTCGCCGCTGCGCTGAGAGCCAACGCGATCCGCTCGAACCACGT
>CAJXUJ010000090.1 GCA_913061025.1 uncultured Actinomycetes bacterium
TGGCGATAGATCAGCGTGGACATGGTCGCTCCTCGGGCCTGTGCACCGTGGGCATGGACGAGGTACTCGATGTGGACGCCGCCGTGGAACACGTTCGGCGGACCGGCCGGGGTGAGGCGGTGGTCACCGTTGGCTTCTCGATGGGTGGCTCGGTGACCCTTCGGCACGCCGCTCTCGCGCCGGGGAGCGTGCACACCCCGGAGCATCGACCGGACGCGGTGGTGAGTGTCAGCGCTCCCGGCTTCTGGTTCTATCGCGGCACGAAGGTCATGCGGTTGGTGCATCGACTCATCGAAAGCCCGGTGGGGCGTTCCATCCTGCGCACGCGCGGGGTGCGCTTGACGTCCACTCCATGGCCGGATCCACCCCCGTGGTCTCCCGAGGAGAGCGTGCGGGCCATGGGCGACTTCCCGCTGTTGATTGTGCACGGAGACATCGACCACTACTTCCCCCTCGAGCACGTGCGGGTTCTGGAGAAGGCGGCTGAGCAGGCCGGCAATTCTCGAGCGACGGTCATCGTCGTGCCCGGCTTCGCGCACGCGGAATCGACGGTTACTCCGGAGACAATGGATCGCATCGGGGAGTGGGCGCGTGACATCGTCGGCTAGGCATGTTGCTCGCCTCCCGGCGGGAGCGAACCTCGGAAAGCGGGCGACGCTCGTTCAGTTCTCCAGCGCGTTCTGCCAGCCGTGCCGGGCGACGCGACGGATCCTCGAGCAGGTGACCGCGGAGATCGACATAGGTGGGGCTGCGGGTGGAGAGGGAGGAATCGAAATCGTGCACATCGACGCCGACGAGAACCTCGAGTTGACTCGGCTATGGGAGATTTCCGCTACTCCGACCGTGGTGTTCTTGGACGCCGACGGCCACGAGGTCTACCGAGGAACCGGGCAACCCCGTCCGGCCGATGTGATCGCCGGCCTGGGTCGAGCCATCCGCTGACGGGTCGCGGGTGCATCGGCAGTAGATTCGACCCATGCTCGAGATCGTCTACACAGGCCTGCTCGTGCTCGCGATCGCGGCGGCCGGCTGGTTCTCCTTCTATGTCGTCTACAAACTCTTTAAGGGTCAGGGCTGACGCTCGCCATGTCCGACTCACCTGAGGCATCGCCGGCGTCGCCCGGGGAGCAATCGATATTGGCCGGTGTTCCCGATGAGCTTGCGCACCTTTCTTGGCTCATCGGTCGCTGGGTAGGTGTGGGAACCGGGCAATACCCCACCATCGAGGACTTCCGGTTTGGTCAAGAGGTCTCCTTCTCCACCGACGGTCGTCCATTTCTCAGTTACTGGTCGCGTAGTTGGTTACTCGACGACGACGGCAACAAAGTGCGGCCGCTAGCTACAGAGACGGGGTTCTGGCGTCCGCGTCCGGACAACGGTGTGGAGATCACCCTCGACCACCCGACCGGCTTCGCCGAGATCTGGTACGGCTCGGTTGAAGTGACGGGCATCGAGAACGCCGTCATTACCGGTGCGCGCACCACACTGAAGACCGATGCGGTGATGCGAACGGAAAGCGCCAAGGACTACACCGGCGGTGAACGCTTGTACGGACTCGTCGACGGCAAATTGCTGTGGACGTTCGACATGGCGGCGATGGGGGAGCCGATGCAAAACCATCTGGCGGCGTCCCTCACCCCCGAGGTCGCGGCGAAGGACTAGCGGTGGCCGAGGACTGGGAACAGCGCCTGCGCGAAAACGGCTTTCGCATCACGCCGCAGCGCCAGCTCGTTCTGCAGGCGGTTGAGGATCTCCGTCATGGAACGCCCGAGGAAATCCTGGTGGAAGTCCAGCACACGGCAACGGGCGTCAACCTGTCGACGATCTACCGGACTCTCGAGGTCCTCGAATCGGTGGGGCTCGTCACGCACGCGCACATCGGCCACGGTGCCCCGACGTATCACGCCGTCGACGAGCACGTGCATATCCATTTGGTGTGCGATCAGTGTGGATCTGTTGAGTCGATTCCCGCGGCCGTGGCCGACGCCTTTACTTCCGACCTCCGCGACACCTACGGCTTCGAGACGGATATTTCGCATGTCTCTATTCACGGTCGGTGCTCGCGGTGTGCGTCATCACCCCCGCGACCCGTGGACGTGGAGGACTAGACGATGTCCGCGGTTCCGGCACCCGAAGGTGACGTCGATGAAGGCGTTCCCTGGCACTACGGCGATCCCCTGCGTGAGCAGCGGGAACTGTCAGCGGGGACCGCGGTGGTCGATCTTTCGCACTTCGGGGTAGTTCGGGTCACCGGACCCGATCGGTTGTCGTGGCTGCACAGCCTGACGTCGCAGCACTTGGAGGGTTTGCTTCCGGGAAGCTCGAGTCTGGCGTTGATTCTCAGCCCGCACGGACATGTCGAGCACGAACTACACATCACCGACGACGACTACTCAACCTGGATCATCTGTGCGCCGCGCACGTCGAGTGACCTGGTTGCGTACCTCGAGTCGATGAAATTCATGACGCGCGTGGAGATCGAGGACGTGAGTGATGACTACGCCGTCGTGTGGGAACCGATTCACGCGATCGATCCCGCGTACCCGACCTGGCTCGTTCCCGCGGACTACGCGGGAACCGGAATAGTGACGGCGGGTTCGGACAAGGGTGGCGGGGCGGATAAGTACGTCCCCACTCGACCGGCGACCATGAACGGTCGAGAAGTGATCATCCCGCGCGTGGAGTTGGCCGAGCGGCTGGACTCCTGGCCGTCGCAGGCGGGAACCTGGGCCTGGAACGCACTTCGAGTTGCCGCAGCGGTCCCCCGGCTCGGGTTCGAAACCGACCACCGGACCCTGCCGCATGAGGTGGGCTGGATCGGTCCCGGCGTTCATCTGGCCAAAGGTTGCTACCGCGGGCAGGAGGCGGTGGCTCGAGTGCACAATCTCGGTCATCCGCCTCGCCGGCTAGCGCTGGTACATCTCGACGGAACGGTTGATCATCTGCCGCCACATGGAGCCACTGTGCGCCGTGACGGCAAGGATGTGGGGTGGGTTGCCTCGAGTGCGCAGCACTTCGAAGAAGGACCCATCGCGACGGTTGTGGTCAAGCGGTCGATTCCTACGGACGCCGGCTTGGACGTCGCGTTGAGTCTGCCGACCGACGATGCGCCGGATGTCGCATTCGTGAGGTCGAGTCAGACCCCCGTTGTCGTGGGTTAGCCCGTTCTTGGGTGATCCACCTCGTTCCCCGTCAGACCTCGATGATCACTGTCACCGGACCGTCGTTGGTGAAAGACACCTGCATGTCCGCACCGAATCGACCGGTCGACACCGGAGCGCCTTGGTCGCGCAGGGCCTGAGTCACAGCATCGACGAGGGGTTCGGCCACTGGCCCTGGAGCCGCCTGATCCCAGGTCGGGCGTCGACCCTTCTTGGTCTCCGCGTAGAGCGTGAACTGACTGATCACCAGAACCGGCAGCCGGAGATCTCGCGCCGAAACTTCCCGAGGCGCGGAAGGCGGTAGGCACGCGACATCCGTCGCATGCCGATGCTCGAATACGCGCAGGCCGTACACCTTGTCGGCGAGGGTTAAAGCCTTCGATTCGTCGTCGTCGTGGGTGACACCGACAAGGAGAACGATTCCGGGACCGTCGAACGATCCGACCACTTCGCCCTCGACCGTTACCTGCGCACCCGCCGCGCGTTGCAGTACTCCTCGCATGACCCAAGGGTGCCACTTCACCGGGTGTTCACTCTGTCGGCGTACCTTCCCGCCGTGAGCTCCGCATTCGATCCACCGAGTCGACTGTCGCGTTCGCTGGGTCTTCGCTCGGCCGTCGTGATCGGCGTGAGCGCCATGGTCGGCACCGGTGTCTTCGCGGTCTGGCAACCGGCCCTCCAGCGGGCCGGTGGTCTGCTCGTTGCTGCGGTCATCGTCGCTGCGACGGTGGCTGCACTGAATGCCACCTCCACCGCGCGCCTTGCTGCCCGGAACCCCGAAGCGGGTGGTGTCTATGCCTACGGCCGTATCCACCTCAATCGCTTCGCCGGTGTGCTCGCGGGGGTCGTGTTCATCATCGGCAAGACGGCTTCGGCGTCGGCGGCCGCGTTGACGATCGGGCTCTATGTCTGGCCGGAGCGCAGCCGCGTTGTTGCACTCGTGGCGATCGGATTAGTACTGGCGTTGAACCTCCGTGGAATTGTGCGCTCGACCCGAGTCGCTTTGGTGATGGTGGTTGCGGTCCTTGCGGTGCTTGTCGGTTTCGTCGTGGGATCAGGATTTGGACTCACCGAGGGCGGAACGTTCTCGTCGGAGCCGCTGGTTGAGGCAACTCCGGTGTCGATGCTCGCGGCGAGCGGCTTGGTGTTCGTTGCCTTTGCTGGCTACGCACGCATCACGGTTCTTGGTGAGGAGGTCATGAAACCCCGGCGGACGATTCCCCAGGCGATCATGTGGTCGTTCGGACTTGTCTTGATGATCTATCTGCTCGTGGCGGTGATCGTCGTCCTCGCGGCCGAGCGTGGAGTGGCCATCGGGCCGGCAGCGCTGAACGACATCGCCGGAGCTTTGCTGCCGGGCTGGACGGTTCCTGTTCTGGTCGTCGCTGCAGCCCTGGCGGCGGGCGCGGTGTTGTTGAGCCTGATAGCCGGGGTCGGTCGAACCCTGTTCGCGATGGCGGACCGGGGAGATGCTCCGCGGATATTCGCGGCCGTTGGGCGCAGCAGTCGGATTCCCTACCGGGCGGAGATCGCCGCTGCGGTTGGCACCGCACTTCTCGTGACGGTCGGTGGATTGACCTTGGCGCTAGCCATCTCGGGATCGATGATCCTGACCTACTACGCGATAGGCCACCTGTCGGCCCTGCGTCTTCCTCGGGATGGCGCAATCGGGACTGTGGTTGGACGGGCGGTGCCGGTGGCAGGGCTTTTGGGCTGCGCCGCCCTGGTGCTTGCCCTCGTTGTTGCCGGGTGACGAACCTCACGCTCGCAGCAGCAAGCACTTGCGCTTGCATCTGCAAGCACTTCGGGTCATACTCGAGCCATGGCACGAATCGAGGTATCCGGTCTCGGGGATTTCATCCGCGAGCAGCGCGACCAGGCCCAGATGTCCCTGCGTCAACTGGCCAAGGCAGCCGAGGTCTCCAACCCCTACCTGAGTCAGGTGGAGCGGGGCCTTCGTAAGCCGAGCGCGGAGATCCTCGGCCGGATCGCGCAAGGACTACGGATCTCCGCAGAGAGCCTGTATGTCCAGGCGGGAATCCTCGACGAACGGGACGGGGACGAGGCGGTCACCACCGCCATCGCGGCGGACCCCACCATCACCGAACGGCAGCGAACCACGTTGCTGCAGATCTACGCCGCTTTCCAGGCGGAGAACGCCTCTGCTGGACGAACCACCAACAGCGAACAGTCCGAAGAACCGGATGTTGCAGAGAGTAAGGACGCATCATGAGCGAGAGCACGAATTCAGACAAGCGCGAAACAAGCAAGAGCGACGCGACGAAGAGCACTACGCAGAAGAAGCCGGCGAAGAAGAAGGTCACCACGACCACGGCGAAGAAGAGCACCTCTCAGTCGAGTGCTCCCAAGAAGGACAGTGCTCCCATGAAGGGCAGGGCTCCCAGGAAGAACACTGTGACCGTATCGACGTCCTTCGCGTCCACCGCGAAGTCCACCGCCAACAAGGTTGCCTCGAGCGCCGCAAGCGCCGCGAGCGCCGGGGTCTCTG
>CAJXUJ010000091.1 GCA_913061025.1 uncultured Actinomycetes bacterium
ACACCACGCTCATTGGCGATTCGGGTGAATTCTCCGGTCCACCACTTGCGCGCGGCCGCCTGATCAACACCGTGGGCGATCGTCTGCTCGACGAGTTCGAGGGCATCCGCGTTCACGAGAGTTTGCATCTCGAGATCGCTGATCCCCCACTCGGACTGGAGTCGTGCGCGCCGAGCCGACGGAACCTCGGGCAGCGTGCCCCGCAGTTCCTCGACCCAATCGGCGCTCGGAGCCACCGGAACGAGGTCGGGTTCGGGGAAGTAGCGGTAGTCCTCGGCGTGCTCCTTGGACCGACCCGGGGTGGTTTCCCCGGTGTCCTCGTGGAAGTGACGCGTCTCCTGGATCACCCGCCCACCACCGGTGAGCACCGCGGCCTGCCGTTCGATCTCGAAGCGGACCGCCCGCTCGACGCTTCTGAGCGAGTTGACGTTCTTGGTCTCCGACCGGGTGCCCCACGGCTCGCCGGCTGGCGCCAGAGAAACGTTCACGTCGCAGCGCAGCGATCCCTGATCCATCCGCACATCGGAGACACCGAGCGCTCGCATCAGGTCCCGCAGTTCGGTGACGTACGCACGGGCGACCAGCGGTGCGAGGGCTCCGGCACCAACGATGGGCTTGGTCACGATCTCGATCAGGGGAATGCCGGCCCGGTTGTAGTCAACGAGCGAGTAATCCGCCCCGTGGATGCGACCGGTGTCGCCACCCGCGTGCGTCAACTTGCCGGTGTCTTCTTCCATGTGCACGCGTTCGATCTCCACACGGAATTCCCGCGGACCATCCTCGGTATCGACGACGACGTCCAAGAACCCGTCGGTGCACAGAGGTTCGTCGTACTGACTGACCTGATAGTCCTTGGGCATATCCGGATAGAAGTAGTTCTTCCGCGCAAAACGACACCACGACGCGATAGAGCAGTTCAATGCCAGGCCCATGCGAATGGTGGATTCGACGGCTGCGCCGTTGACCACGGGCATCGACCCCGGCAGCCCGAGGCAGACCGGACACACCTGCGTGTTCGGGTCGGCACCGAACTCCGTGGCGCACCCGCAGAACATCTTCGACGCGGTGCCGAGTTCTACGTGGGTCTCTAGACCGAGGACGGGCTCGAAGGCGGCGAGGGCGTCGTCGTAGTTCATTCGTTGGGTCGCCGATGCGCTCACAGGGACGGCACCTCCTCGATCAGTGCGTGGCCTCGTTTGTCGAGCAATGCTTGCTCGAGTGCTGCGCCCACGCGGTACAGACGGTCATCGCCTTGCGCGGGCGCCATGATCTGCAAGCCCACCGGTAGTCCGTCCTCGGACGCGAGTCCGATCGGCACCGACATCGCGCAGTTGCCCGCGAGGTTCACCGGAATCGTGGCGATGTCGTTGAGGTACATCGCCAGCGGATCATCGACCTTCTCGCCAATCTTGAACGCGGTGGTGGGAGTGGTCGGCGAAATCAATACGTCAACCTGATCGAAGGCTTCGGCGAAGTCTCGAGAAATCAGCGTACGGACCTTCTGAGCCTGGCCGTAGTAGGCGTCGTAGTACCCACTCGAGAGCGCATACGTGCCGAGCATGATGCGGCGCTTCACTTCCGCACCGAAGCCCTCTTCACGGGTGCGTGCCATGACTTCCTCAACCGACGCCGAGCCGTCGTCACCGGCTCGAAGGCCGTAGCGCATGCCGTCGAAGCGGGCGAGGTTGCTCGACGCTTCCGACGGCAGGATCAGGTAGTAGGCGCCGAGCGCGTAGTCGAAGTGCGGACACGAAACCTCGACCACCTCCGCGCCGAGATCGGTGAGCACGTGTACGGCGTTGTCGAACTGCTCGCGGACACCAGCCTGGTAGCCCTCGCCACCGAGTTCGCGGACGAGTCCGATGCGCATACCGCGCACATCGGCGTTACGAGCTGCTGCCACGACATCGGGCACGGGTGCGTTGATCGACGTGGAGTCGCGGGGGTCGTACCCGGCCATGACCTCGTGCAGCATCGCCGCATCCATGACGGTGCGGGCGCACGGTCCGGCTTGATCGAGCGAGGAAGCCAGCGCGACGAGGCCGTATCGCGAGACGGCGCCGTAGGTCGGCTTGACGCCAACGGTGCCGGTCACCGATGCCGGCTGTCGAATCGAGCCTCCGGTGTCGGTACCGATGGCCAGCGGCGCCTCGAATGCGGCAAGTGCGGCCGCCGATCCACCACCGGACCCGCCGGGAATGCGTTCGAGATCCCACGGGTTGCGGGTCGGACCGTAGCCGCTGTGCTCGGTCGAGGAGCCCATCGCGAATTCGTCCATATTCGTCTTACCGAGGACGACGACGTCCGCAGCGCGCAGCCGCTCCACGATGGTGGAGTCATACGGAGGTCGCCACCCTTCGAGGATTCGCGAACCACAGGTGGTGGGGACTCCCCGCATGGTGAGGACGTCTTTGAGGGCCAGCGGGATTCCGGCGAGCGGGCCGAGCTCCTCACCAGCCGCACGCCGTTGGTCGATATCCCGCGCCGTGGCCATCGCGGCATCGCTATCGACGTACAGGAACGCATGGACGTCGTTGTCGACCTGGGAGATGCGGTCCAAGCAGGCCTGCGTGACCTCCTGGGACGTCACCTCACCGGCGGCCAGTGCCGCAGAGAGGGTCGACGCGTCTTGACGAATGAGATCGCCTTCCATCACCGGGGCCATCTCACTCCTCTCCCAGGATGCGGGGCACTCGGAATCGGTCGTCTTCCCAGGACGGAGCACCGGCCTGGACATCGGCCCGATCCAGACCCGGACGGGCAACGTCCTCGCGGAACACGTTGGTCATCGGGACCGGGTGTGACGTCGGCGGGATGTCGTCGGCTGCGACCTCGGAGACACGTTCGACGGCATCGACGATGGCCGACAACTGGCCTGCGTAATGCTCGGTCTCTTCTTCGGTCAGCTCCAAGCGAGCCAGGTGAGCCAGATGCTGAACCTGCTCGCGGGTGATGTTGGCCATGCCCTCATCTTTGCAGGACGGCTTCGAGCCCCTGCTCCAGGAGCACATCGAACGACTCCGCCGGAACGATCGGCACGCCAAGCGTCTCGGCTTTGTCGAGTTTGGATCCGGCACTCTCCCCGGCCACCAGCGCGGTGGTCTTCTTGGATACCGATCCGGTGACCTTCGCGCCGCGGGCCGAAGCCGCAGCGCCGGCTTCATCGCGGGTGTAGCCGGGAATCGATCCGGTGATGACGATCGTGGCGCCGGTCAGCGTTTGATCGAGTTGCGATTCCTCGTCTGCCGGTTCGTCGAACAGGCGGACACCCCCGCGTTCCCACTTGTCGAGGATGTCCCGATGCCAGTCCTCGGCAAACCACTCGACCACCGCCTCGGCGATCACCTGACCGACGCCGTCCACTTCGGCGAGCTGGTCGGTGGACGCCGCTGCGATCGCCTCAATGGAACCGAACTCGCGGGCCAGGGCCTGCGCCGCCGTGGGACCCACATGTCGAATGGACAAAGCCACGAGGATCCGCCATAGCGGTCTGGTTCGCGCGGTCTCGAGATTGGCGAGCATGGTCTTGGCGTTCTCACCGAGTTGCCGACCCGTCTCACCCTTGCCTGCATCACGAGTGAAGAACTCACAGCCGAGCAGGGCATCCTCGGTAATCAAGAAGAGATCACCCATGTTGGTGACAACTCCACAATCGAGCAGCGCAACCGCGGCCTTGTAGCCAAGCCCTTCGATGTCGAGCGCGCCGCGTGAGGCAACGTGGAAGAGTCGCTCGCGCAATTGCGCGGGGCAGCCCACGGAGTTGGGGCAGCGGATGTCCTTGTCGCCTTCCTTCTCCGGCCGCAGTTCAGTGCCGCAGTCCGGGCACGTGGTGGGCATCACGAAGGGGCGCTCGTCTCCGGTGCGGGCTTCGATCACCGGCCCGATTACCTCGGGAATGACGTCTCCGGCCTTGCGCAGGAAGACCATGTCGCCGATGAGGACACCCTTGCGTTGGACCTCGTATTGGTTGTGCAGCGTGGCCATGGACACTGTCGATCCGGCTACCTTGATCGGATCCATCACGGCGAATGGCGTCACCCTGCCGGTTCGTCCGACATTGACCGCGATGTCCAGCAGCCGAGTGCGGACCACTTCCGGTGGGTACTTGTATGCGATAGCCCAGCGTGGAGCCCTCGATGTCTCGCCCAATTCCGCCTGCAGCGCAAAATCGTCGACCTTGATCACGACTCCGTCGATCTCGTGCTCGACGTCGTGACGGTGCTCGGCGTAATAGTCGATGTACTCCTGGACACCCGCGACCGAATCGTGCACCGCCATCCGCGCACTCACCGGGATTCCCATCTCGGCTAAGGCGGCGTAGATCTCGCTTTGCGACCCGATGTCGATTCCTTCTCGAGCACCGATGCCGTGCGCGGTGAAACCCAGCGCGGAGAGTCGTCCAACCGCCAGGCCATAGTCGCGTTCGAGCCGATCCAGTCGGGTTTGCGCCCGCGCACCCGAACCGGATCGAGCTTCGGCCAACTCCTCGAGACGCTTGTCTATGCGCTGGCGAATGGTCCCCGAAGCAGCATTGCGCGGATTGGCAAAGGGGGTGAGCCCGGCGGCCATTTGTTCGTCGTTGATCGCCTCGAAGCGTTCGGTGGAAAGAAAGACCTCACCTCGAACTTCCACCAACGCGGGCGGATTCTCGGTGTCGAGTGATGCCGGGATCGCGTCGATGAACTGAGCGTTGTAGGTGATGTCCTCACCGGTCACGCCGTCTCCACGCGTCGCGACCGACGCCAGTGCGCCGTCGCGGTAGACGAGGTCAACGGCGAGTCCGTCGATCTTCACCTCGCACAGCAACCGGGGCACGGCTCCCAGCCCACGCTCGACCCGATCCAGCCACGCGGTCAGTTCATCCGGATCGAACGCGTTATCCAGGGAGTACAGGCGGACAAGATGCTGAACCGGTTCGAACATCTCCGATCGTTGGCCGCCCACCGTCTGTGTTGGCGACTCACCGCTCGCGAGTTCGGGATGCTGGCGTTCGAGCTCTTCGAGTTCTCGAAAGAGAGCGTCGTATTCGTCGTCGGCCAGCGTCGGACGCTCGTGCTGGTAGTAAGCGACCCGGGCGGCGTTGACCGAATCCACGAGTTCCTGCCAGCGAGTCCGCGCGGAATCCGAGGGACCGTCGGCGTTCTGCTCAACCATCGCTCACCTCCGGATGTTCATCGCGCACGATGGAACCTACGCGATTACAGATGTCCATGACCGTTCGCGCCGAAGTCGGATCCAGGTGTCCAAGACCGGTGCGCGCAGTGATCGCGACGTTGTCGGGCACCGTCGAGAATCCCGCCTCGGACATGAATCGACGCAGGCTCGCACTCGCCGCGGTATCGGTGCGGGGTGGTGGTCCCGACGTCGGCACACAACCGAGCAGTAGACCGACCCCGGATTCCCACAACTGTGGCAGCACTTCCGGCGTCTCGAACCCGAGCTCGAGGTCCACCCCGATCACCTCG
>CAJXUJ010000092.1 GCA_913061025.1 uncultured Actinomycetes bacterium
CGAGTTCACTTCGAGCCAGATTCGCGGCCAAGACTCGATCCTCGTTCTCCCGGACCGTACGCAGTGAGTTAACCAGGATGCTGACTGTGGCCAGTGACACGATCGCAAAGACCGCAAGAGCCACTACCACCTCGATCAGCGTGAATCCCTCGTCGTCAGCGGGCGCGGACGGCATCAAGCCGCGCATCGGCACCTCCCTGACGGCATCAATCGCTCTCACGCATGCGTCACCGGACAACATGTGTCACTGGGGTATCGGACCGAATACGACTCAACAGGCCCTTACCATGGAGCGATGTCCACCGGCCTGCGTGAGGGAATGCGCTCCTTCGGGCGCTGGATGCATCCCGCCACACCCTTCTCCCCCTTCAGCAGCGAGGAGTCCTCTCTCTTCACCCGGGTGGGCATCGTCAGTGGCATCGCCCTGACCTCCGGATTGGGATTAACAGCCCTGGGAACCACCCTCATGGCCCTGGGTATTCCGTTGCGCCAACCCGGGGATCCGATCGACGATCCGCGTGCAGTGATCATCGGCGCAGTCCTCATCCTGTTCAGCGTCCTTGCCCCGCAGGCCAGCTTTCGCACCAAACAGGCGGCGTGGACTCGGATGATCTTCAGCGATACGAACTCGCGGGTGCCTACCTGGCAGCGCAGCACTGTTCAGTTCGACGCCCTCCTCGTAGGAGCGGTCCTCGCCGGCTTGTACTTCCCTGTGCCCGTCACCCTCACCGCATTCGGTTGGGCACTCGTGGCCATGGTTATCGTCAACACACGCCGCACGTCCGGCTACGACCCGAACGCTCGCTTCCACGCTGTCATGAATGCCTGGATCGCGGGCATGACCGCCTTGGTCGGTTACCTCGTTATCGCGCTTATCGCCGCACCCTTCACAGTCGACCCATCGCCCATCCCCCTTGCTATCGCCGTGCTGATCGCCATCTACGCCGGATTGGGATTCCAAGCGCTACAGCGTTGGGGAACCCTGGACTCACGCCGATGGGATTTCGTTCGCGATGCGCTGGACCTGCAGCGACTACTCGTCGCAGCGGTCATCGTTGCTGTCGCGTGGCTAACCGCGTTCGCCGGGGAATGGTCCGCTCAGCTGGTGCCCCAAACCGATGACGTCGTGGGGTCGGCTGTCGGTTTGGGTGTTCTCGGACTGTCCTGGCTGATCTTGTGGCTGGCTTCCGTCCACGCGTGGCGGCGCGATGCCCAAGGAGTGTTGGCCGCTTGGCGTCGTCAGCAAGCACAGGTCCTCCGCCGGATAGCCGAGGGCTCACTCAGTCCCGACCTGGCCTCGCGGGCAGCACTACCGACCGCGACCCGCGTCGCCGTGGCGATATTCGGAGCCGCCCAAGCCCGCGCATCGATGCTGCTGCCCGACGGCACCCGCCGAACAAGCACGTCAAGTGCCGCGCTCCATCCGCACGGCCAGCCGGCTGAACTCCTCGATATCGAAGCAGCGCCCCATCAGCGCCTGGCTATCGGATCCCCCGATGGCATTGGTACGGCGGGCACAGTGGTTGTGGCCGACTGGCTCACTGCCGGAGGGTTCGTGCTTCGATCTCGTGACATCGTGGACTCGTACACCGAGTTGACCACTCTTGCCGTCCTCGGACCTGTTATCTCCCAGGACTATCTCTCGTCTCGGCGGGCTTTCGAAGCGATGTTCCATCGCGGGCAGCACTGGCCGAACCTTGAGGCACTCAATGAGGCCATCGACAGCATGAGTCGGCAGGCTGATCACGCTCCGCAAAGCACCTCGCTCATCATCGGAGTACTCGAGATCGATGATTTCGGTGCTCTCGCCGGTGGCAAGTTCGAGCAGACCGCCGTGGCACAAGTAATGCGATTGACCGTTGGTGACGATGACTTCACCGGCCAGGATGTATTCGTTGCGTATGAAGAGCCGGGTCGCATCTGGATTGCAGTGCTCGGCGGCCCAATCATTCGCAACGGCATCGGGCAACTCCTTAACCTTCAGCAACGCATCAACGATCACGGATCAGTAACCTCCCGTCGCGTCGACATTGATGTCGAGGTCAGCGTTGCGCTGGGATACAGCGCGTACCAGGTGGACGCTGTGTCCACAGCGGATCTTCGCTCTGCCGCGCTCAACCGTCTGGAGAACGATCGGCGAAATCGCGGGGATGTGTTCTCCGATGCATTCGGACCACTCGGAAGCTTCGACTTCGCGCCCGAAGACATCACCGGAGTATTCACAACTCCAACGACCACGGATCTACTCGCCACACTGCACGCCGACGGTGCGCAACAGTCATTCAATGAGCACCTAGCTTCGGTCCACGCCCCGGGCGACGAAGCCCCGGTTGCACTCGTCCTGCATCTTGGGTGGCCACAAGCTCCCGGCGACATTGACTTGAGTGATCCGAGGCGCTTCCTTGAACTCGCGGACCGTCAAGTGGACCTAGCGGTTGAACACTTCACCGCCACCGTGACTGCCATGAAGCAGGTGATGGCTGCCACGAGTGATTCGCAATTGCCGATCCTGGCCTTTGCTCCGTCGCTGCTACTGCACCCGGATTCTGGTTCGGCCGCAATTCCCAATCTGGCGGCGCGCTTGCTCGACCGAGTCGAGGCTGCTCGCGCAATCTTCGCCTTCACCGGGGTGCCACATGGGGGTGGCCAAGCGGCCACGCTCCTCGCGGATCGCGGTGTCCGAATCGCATTGAGTGCCGAAGCGGCCGCACACACGGATCCAGATGACCTGCTGGGTTGGGCACGCTGGGGGGTTTTGCTACCCGTCATCGATGGTCATCCGACTGCACTGGATGGCTTGTCGGTGCAACAGGTGATGTCGGCTCTGTCGTCCCACGACACCAGACTGGTCGCGGAGGTGGCAACTCGCGCCGACGAGCACCGGCTCAGGTCTCAGGGCATCGAACTCGTCACGTCGATATGGGCTCAGCCAGACTCTGAGAAGGAATCGGTTGACATCGCGACCCGAGTCAACAACTTGGGTGCCTGAGCCATCGACTGCCGAGATCCCAGAACGGCCGCAGCGAGATCGGCTTCCGCGATCCAGCATGCCCATGGGTGCGGAGTGTGCGAGGGTCCCCGCTCGAGTCATAACGTCTCGCTACCGATGGAACCACGCATGACCCACCAACGTCCAACGCCCAGATGGACATCAAGTCCCCTCTCGAAGACCTGCATTCAGGCAGGCATCTCACCTCGACGGACATGGGTTCGCCATGCCCGCAACCAACTCAATAGAGGTGAGAGATATGAACGACGACGATTCAGATCTGGACGAGATCGCTCAGCTTCGGTCAACTGGGCCGAATCCGAGCACCCGACGGATTAACGCCGTGGAGCGACGAGCGTGCGTGGTCCACAACGATTTGCTAGTCGCCTGGGGTGCGGCCAACGAGGGTGAACTACCGACATGGAACGACGCAATGGCGATCGCGGACCACGAGTTCGAGGTCCTGTGCAACGCCCTCGGCTCCTGGGCTGAAAGGTCACCGACCGAGGTCTTCCCCCGAAGTCAGAGGCGGCGCAGACCGCTGCCTCATGACTAACCCTGGCCGCGCGGGGCGTTCCCGGACCAAGTCTGGTTGGGGAACGCCCCCACACACCCGCACTTCTCACAACCTGTTGAAGCAATGTGCAGTCGAAACTCGAGCCAACAACTACGACTGCGCCATATCCACGAAACGCGAATAGTGACCCTGGAAAGCCACGGTGATAGTTGCCGTGGGTCCGTTGCGGTGCTTGGCGACGATGAAGTCGGCTTCTCCAGCGCGCGGTGACTCACGCTCGTAGAAGTCCTCGCGGTGCAACAACACAACCATGTCCGCATCTTGCTCGAGCGAGCCCGATTCGCGTAGGTCAGCAAGCATCGGACGCTTGTCCTGCCGTTGCTCGGGACCACGGTTCAACTGGCTGATCGCAATAACCGGAACTTCGAGTTCTTTCGCGAGCAACTTGAGTGACCGGGAGAACTCCGAGACTTCCTGCTGTCGGCTTTCAACACGTTTACCGCTCGACATCAACTGCAGGTAGTCAACAACGACGAGTCGGAGATCGTGGCGTTGCTTCAACCGACGACACTTCGCACGAATCTCCATGAGATTCATGTTCGGCGAGTCATCGATAAACAATGGGGCGTCACTGACGGCGCCCATTTTGCTCGCGAGCTTGGACCAATCAGCCTCGCTCATCGTTCCCGAACGCATGTGCTGAAGTGGCACCTGCGCTTCCGCGGAAAGTAAGCGCATGACGATCTCGTTGCGACTCATTTCCAGCGAGAAGATGACGCTCGTTAATCCGTTCTTAATGGACGCGGCACGGCATATGTCGAGTCCCATCGTCGATTTTCCAAGCGCGGGCCTAGCCGCGATCATGATGAGCTGACCTGCGTGCAGACCATTCGTGAGCGAGTCCAGATCGGTGAAGCCGGTGGGAACGCCGACCATCTCGCCATCGCGGTTGGAGATCGCTTCGATTTCGGTGAGAGCGTCTCCCATGATGTCGCTCAGCGGCAGGTAGTCCTCGCTGGTGCGACGCTCGGTAACTTCGTAGACCTCGGCTTGCGCGCGATCGACAGTGTCATCGACATCGCCGGTGCCTGAGTAACCCATGGACACGATCCGGGTGCCGGCCTCGACGAGTCGACGAAGAATCGCCTGCTCGCGGACGATGCGGCCGTAATAGTTCGCGTTGGCTGCGGTGGGAACCAGTGAGACGAGGGTGTGGAGATAACTCGCGCCACCCACGCGCGAAATCTCCCCGGTCTTAGTGAGCTCCGATGTGACGGTGACGGCGTCCGCTGGCTCACCCTTGCCGTACAGATCCAAGATTGCGGAGAAGATTGTTTGGTGGGCAGGACGATAGAAGTCATCATCCCGGACCAGTTCGACTACATCGGCGATGGCGTCCTTGCTCAGCAACATCGCCCCGAGCACCGACTGCTCGGCCGCGGGATCATTGGGTGGGGTGCGATCCGGCTGAACCGGGCCTTCCTCGGGCACGGGGAATTCCGCGACGCTCACGAACCTCCCCTTCCCGTCAGGAACCGTCGATTGACTCGACATGCTGGACTATTTCTAACGCGACCGTGTGACACCCAGGCCGCCAGCGAGGTGACGCTACGCAAGGGTCATCGCACCTGTCCACGACCGCTGTCGACAAGGGTGTGCACGACCTGCGGACAACTGTGGGCTGGGCTGCGGACACCCTGTGGGACACCTGGGGATAAACCAACTAATTCCTGGACAATCGTGTGTAACTGAGCGTGAAACCCCGTCCCCAGGCTGTGGACAAATATTTGTTGATTCCCTCGTTAGCATGACTGCGTGCCCGACGATCGCTTCCGCATTACCGCCGTCTGCCTGGGGAATATCTGTCGATCCCCGATCGCCGAGGCGGTGATCCGCGACCGGGTTGAGACGGCCGGGCTCGGTGACGTCGTCGTTGTCGATTCCGCAGGGAC
>CAJXUJ010000093.1 GCA_913061025.1 uncultured Actinomycetes bacterium
CACCCACTGGAGCCAACAGTGAAAGTCAACGGACGTGGCTCGAGCCTCTGCAAACTCGCTCACCGCCGGACTCGATGCATCGCGGAATTCAGCTGGCCACTGCCGGTAGTCGATTCCGCAATCCTCGGCCAACACGCACCACGTCGCGAACGACCGCACACCCGGATCGTTGGCGAATTCCTCGTAGGAGCGTTGCCGCTCCGGTGAGCGAGGGGCGTCGAAAATCAACTCGAGGCCCTCACGCATGGATGCCCAAGAACGCTCTCGATCAACGCGCGCATCGGCGGAATCGAACGGCGGCCAACTCTGCTGGCGCAACTCCCGGACCCGCGCCCGCTGCTCTTCGGACAAGGAGGCAACCTCGTCGATGTCCTCTATGCGGATCATCAGCGGGGTCCAGAACCGTCGCGATGTGGGCAGATAGGGCGATGGCACTCCCGGTACGGGTGCGTGCAATGGATTGACCAGGATGAAACCGGCGCCACCTTCACGAGCACTCCATTGCGCCGCGTCGACAACATCGCGGATATCGCCGATTCCCCACGACCGGGATGACGGCCACGCATAGACCTGCTCCATCAGTCCCCATTGACGGCCACCGATGATCGATTCCGGATCCAGCGACGCCGGCGCCACCGCCAGTGGACATTCCGCAGATACCGAATCGCCACGAACCTCGATGCGATGCCACCCGACCGGTAGGTCAGCGGGAACCCCGAAACTCGCTTCGCCGATCAGGACCCCGTCTACCTCGACCGGGTCAACCCACCAATCCCACTGCGGCAGGGCAACCGACGTTCCGTCCTCGAGGACTACGTGCGCCGTCACGGTCTCCCCGTGGGGTACGTGCACCCACAGGCGTCGCTCCTCGCCCTGCCAGGTGATGAAGACCGGGGGTATGACGCGCCGCCACTCGCGCAGGCGAGCGTCTTCCAGGCTTTGCGCGATCGCGTCGTCGCTGGTGGCATCGACTCCGAGGGCGGCGAGCACCGCGCGAATGACGTCGTCTGCGACCTGGACGTGGTTGCCCGCCTGGCCCCAGTACTCGGTCGCAACGCGATGAGCCGCGGCAAGGTCATGCAGCGCTGCTCGGTTCACGCTCTGCTCCTCCACGGAGGAAACGCTACGCACTGCCGGGGGACCTAGGGTGGCGGCATGACCCGCGAATACCCCGAAGCAGCACGCGACGACGTCATCGACGACATGCACGGTGTGAAGGTTGCCGACCCGTACCGATGGCTAGAACAGGCCGACGACGCACGAACGGTCGAGTGGATGGCTGCTCAGTCGACGCTCTTCGAAGCCGAACGCGCCGGTTGGTCCATGCGGGAGGAATTCGCCGACAAGGTCAGCGCCCTTCTCGGGTCCGGAGCCATCTCGCTGCCCGTCCATCGTGGGGATCGCGTCTTCTTCACACGGCGCGAGCCCGGTCAGCAGTTCGGTGTGCTGTTCGTGCGCGAAGCAGATGGGACCGAGCGAGTGCTCATCGATCCGATGGAGCTAGACGAATCGGGCAGCACCACGCTTGACGCGTGGCAACCCTCCAAGGAGGGCGACCGCCTGGCCTACCAACTATCCGAAGGTGGCACCGAAGAGTCGGTTCTTTACGTGATGGACGTCGCAAGCACAGAGACGATAGACGGCCCGATCGATCGCTGCCGCTACTCCCCCGTGGCCTGGATCCCCGGCGGCGATTCCTTCTACTACGTGCGGCGCCTACCTCCCGAGGATCTCCCCGAATCGGAGCAGGGGTTCCACCGCCGGGTGTTCTGGCACAAGGTCGGCGAATCAACCGATACCGACGCCAACGTCTTTGGCGCCGGGATGACGATGACCAATTACTACGGCGTTGAGGTCTCCCGCGACGGTCGGTGGCTGCAGGTGTCTGCTGCGGAGGGAACCGAGCCCCGCAACGATCTGTGGGTTGCGGACCTGACACAGTCGCCCGCCGCATGCCCGGCATTCCAGCAGGTTCAGGCGGACGTCGATGCGCAAACCTCGTTCACCTTTGGTCGTGATGGTCGCGTCTACGTTTCGACCGACCTTGACGCGCCGCGCGGGCGCCTCGCGGTGACTGAGCCGGGAGCATGGTCGCCCGATCAGTGGACCGATGTCATTCCCGAGGACGCAGAGGCAGTCTTGGAATCGGTCGCGCACCTGGACGGACCGGAACTCGAACACGATCTCCTGCTTGCGACCAGCACGGCACACGGCATCGCAACCATGAATCTCTACCGCGCGGACACAGGCGAGCTGGTTCGCAGTATTGAGTTGCCCGGCGCCGGAACGGTGGCCGGACCGATCGAGAGGCCCACCGGCGGCCCGGTCGTGTGGTTCGCCTACACCGACCACACCCAGGTGCCCACTCTCTACTCGTTCGACGCTCGAACAGGTGAGGTGCAGCTCTACGCGACTCCTCCGGGCACCGTTGACGTTCCCGACGTTCACTCGCAGTTGGTGACGTATACGTCGAAGGACGGCACCGAGGTTCGCCTGTTCATCGTCTCACCCACCGCGGAGCCCGACCGTCCGCGACCGACGGTGCTCTACGGATACGGCGGCTTCGGTATCCCGATGCAGCCCGGTTTCTCCGCCGCGATCCTTGCGTGGGTTGCCTCTGGTGGCGTCTGGGCCGTCGCGTGCTTGCGCGGTGGAGGGGACGAGGGTGAGGACTGGCACCGCGACGGCATGCTCGACAAAAAGCAGAACGTCTTCGACGATTTCCACGCCGCCGCCGAGTACTTGAGCGAAGAAGGATGGACCACTCCGGCGAACCTCGGAATCTATGGAGGCTCGAACGGTGGGCTCCTGGTGGGCGCGGCACTCACCCAACGTCCGGACCTTTTCAATGCGGTGGTCTGCGTTGCTCCGCTTCTCGACATGATCCGTTACACGACCAGCGAACTCGGTCCGACATGGACGGTCGAGTACGGCGATCCAGAGGACCCAGAGCAATTCAGTTGGCTGCACGCCTACTCGCCGTATCACCGGGTAGTGGAGGGCACCAACTATCCAGCCACGATGTTCGCTGTCTTCGACAACGACACCCGCACCGATCCCATGCACGGCCGCAAGATGTGTGCCGCGACTCAGGCCGCTACCAGCGGCGATCGACCGATCCTGCTGCGATCGGAAGGCAACGTCGGGCACGGGGCGCGCAAACTCGATGCCGCTGTTGAGGAAACCGCCGACACGCTGGCGTTCCTCGCTCGCTGGACCGGCATGGAAGGCTAGGAACTATGAGCGACCTCACGGAAATTTGGGACAGCGTCAACAAGGCCCTCCCCGTGGAACTCCTGCTGCGAATAGCGCTGATCGTCATCATCGCGTTGATAATCCAAATCATCGGCGGCCGTGCCATCCGCAAATCGGTTCAAGCCGTCACCAATCGCGCGCCCAAGCGCCGCCCTGGGCAACTTCGAGGCGCGGACGATGCTCAACTGGCCGCCACCCTGATGGAGGATCGCCAACGGCAACGCGCGCACGCCCTGGGGTCACTGGCGCGAAACGTGCTCGTCATCGTTGTGTGGGCGGGAGCCGTCCTCACGATCCTTGGCACCGTCGGGGTGAATCTCGCTCCCATCTTGGCGAGCGGCGCGGTCCTATCGGCCGTCATCGGTTTCGGTGCTCAGACCTACATTGCGGACTACCTCAACGGCATTTCGATGATCTTCGAAGACTGGATGGGCATCGGAGACACCGTCGAACTCGGCGGCATCGTGCTCGGCGAAGTAGAGGAAACCGCCCTCCGCTACACACGCGTGCGCGACTTCTGGGGTGTTGTCTGGTACGTGCGCAACGGCCAGATCCAATCGGTTTCCAACCAGTCCCAGGGCTGGACGTATTCGCTCGTCGAGATCCCAGTTCCCTACGACGAGGACCTCAACAAGGTCCAGCAGGTCATTGACGCAGTCGGTGCAGACATGGGCAAGGATCCGCAGTACAACGGGGTTCTCCTCGGGGCTCCCTACTACTCCAACGTGACCGAACTGACCGCCACGTCCGTCGTCGTACGCGTCAACACGAAAATCGTGCCCAACGGAAACCAGTGGTACGCCGGCCGCGTTATTCGGCAACGGATGAAGGAGGCCCTCGACGCTGCCGGCATCCGGATCCCCTACGACGGCATCCAGGTCCGAACCTTCCAGGCCGGTGTCCAGGAAGTGCCGCCCCGGCCGCCGTCAGAGCCGGATCAGCCGACCCCGCGTGACTTCGCCACCGGCCATGCGGATGACAACGATCCGAGCAAGTCCAACCCGAAAGTCGCAGCCGAGACGACCGAGGACGGGCATCCGCTGCCAGCACCGCACCAGCTCATTGACAAGAACGATTCAGGAGAGGCGCGTCCCTAACTCGCGAGGTTGGCAAAACCCAGCAACACTGAGGTGGTGAGCCTGCACTGCCTCGTCACCGGCGCCACGGGCTACGTGGGCGGTCGGCTCGTGCGCGAACTCCTCGCTCGAGGACACAGCGTCACGGTCCTGGCCCGAAGTCCCGAGAAACTCCGCGACTTTCCCTGGGCCGATGAGATCCGAGTGGTGCACGGAGACGCCAACGATCCAACCGCCGTCGCCGCCGCTCTCGAAGGCATCGACGTTGCTTACTACCTCATGCATTCGCTGCAGGAGGGTCCCAAACTCGAAGCGGCCGAAGCCGCGATGGCCCGCAATTTCTCTCAGGCAGCCGAGAAGAGTGGCCTGCGCCGCATCGTCTACCTCGGTGGCCTCGCCCCTGACATTCCCGAGAGCAGCATGTCGCCGCACATGCGCTCGCGCGTGCAGGTCGGACGGATTCTTCGTGAGTCGGGAATCCCGACCGTGGAGTTCCGAGCCGCAGTGATCATCGGGTCGGGCTCAGCGTCCTTCGAGATGCTCCGCTACCTGACCGAGCGCCTCCCGGCCATGATTACGCCGCGCTGGGTGCGCACCAAGACACAACCCATCGCGATTCGCGATGTGCTGCGCTACCTGGTGATGGCCGCCGATCTGCCGCCAAGTGTGAACAGGGCATTCGACATCGGTGGCCCCGAAGTTCTCACCTACGAGCAGATGATGCACCGCTACGCGGCGGTTGCCGGGCTCGGCCGACGCGTGATCTTGCCGATCAACATGCTCAGCCCGCAGTTGTCGAGCCACTGGGTCGGACTCGTCACGCCGGTGCCCCGTTCTATCGCCCGACCGCTGGTTCGATCACTGAAGCATCCGGCTATCTGCCACGACCACGACATCGCGGAATTCATCCCCGATCCGCCCGACGGGCTGATCACCTTCGACCGCGCAGTGGAACTCGCCCTGACCCGCATCCGGGAAGCCAACGTCGCCACCCGTTGGACTGGGGCAGCAACACCGGGAGCTCCCAGCGAACCACTCCCTGGCGATCCAGACTGGGCCGGT
>CAJXUJ010000094.1 GCA_913061025.1 uncultured Actinomycetes bacterium
GCACCGATGGGCATGAGCGATGAGATGACCGTGTGGTCGTCCACGCAGATCCCCCACGTCCTGCGCGTGCTCATGGCGCTGGTCACCGGGATTCCGGAGAACAACCTGCGCATCGTGGCCCCGGACGTCGGTGGAGGCTTCGGTGGAAAGCTCCAGTTGTATCGGGAGGAAGTCCTCGTCACCCAGATCGCACGCAAGCTCGGTCGTCCGGTGAAGTGGACCGAATCGCGCAGCGAGGACATGGTCTCGACCCATCACGGCCGCGACCAGATCCAGGACATCGAGATTGCAGCCACCAAGGACGGCAAGATCCTCGGCCTGCAGGTCGACCTCATCGCCAACATGGGCGCCTACCTGCAGATCATCACTCCGGGAATCCCGCTGCTGGGCATGTTCATGTACCCGGCCATCTACAAGATGGACGCGTACGACTTCAAGTGCACCGGCGTCTTCACCAACACCACCCCCACGGATGCCTACCGTGGAGCCGGTCGCCCGGAGGCCACGTACGCGATCGAGCGCATCATCGATGAGCTCGCCGCGGAACTCGGCATGGATCCGATGGATCTTCGCGAGAAGAACTGGATCAAGCACGAGGAGTTCCCGTACACGACCGTTGCTGGTCTCACCTATGACACCGGCAACTACGAAGCCGCAACCGCCAAGGCGATGGAACTGTTCGGCATGGATGAACTCCGCGCTGAACAGCAGCGTCGTCGGGAATCAGGCGATCCGGTTCAACTGGGCATCGGCATCTCGACCTTCACCGAGATGTGCGGCCTGGCTCCGTCCCGGACGCTGGGTGCGCTCAAGTACGTGGCCGGTGGCTGGGAACACGCCACCATCCGCATGCTGCCCACCGGCAAGGTCGAACTCATCACCGGAACGTCGCCGCACGGACAAGGCCACGAGACGGCGTGGAGCCAGATCGCGGCCAGCATCCTCGGCATCGGTGTGGACGACATCGAGGTTGTGCACGGCGATACCGGTCGCGCGCCTTACGGCATGGACACCTACGGATCGCGTTCGCTCGCGGTGGGTGGCCAGGCCATCAAGAAGGCTGCCGACAACCTGATCGAGAAGGCACGCATCATCGCCGCGCATCAACTCGAGTGCTCCCCCAGCGATCTCGAGTTCGCCGACGGTCAGTTCACGGTCAAGGGCGATCCGGAGAAGGCACAGCCACTCGCGGCGGTTGCCTTCGAAGCGTTCACCGCACACAACCTCCCCGACGGCGTCGAGCCGACACTGCAGGGCGAGGCCACCGTCGATCCGGAGGACTTCTCCTACCCGCACGGCACGCACCTTGCGGCAATGGAAGTCGACACCGAGACCGGCAAGGTCACACTGCGCAAGTACGTGTGCGTCGACGACGTCGGCGTTCAAGTGAACCCGATGATCGTCGAAGGCCAGGTTCACGGCGGCCTTGCTCAGGGAATCGCGCAGGCCCTGTACGAAGGCGCCTTCTACGACGAGGACGGACAGCCGCAGAACGCGAACCTGTCCACCTACCTCATCCCGAGTGCGGCGGATCTACCGTCGTTCGTCACCGACCACACGGTCACTCCCTCGACGACCCACCCGCTGGGAACAAAGGGCGTTGGTGAGGCAGGAGCGATCGCATCGACACCGGCCATCATTAACGGCATCGTCGATGCACTTCGTCCGATGGGTGTCACCGACGTTGCGATGCCGGCGACACCGATGACCGTCTGGAAAACCATCCAGGCAGCGAAGGGAGGCCAGGCATGATTCCCGCAACCTTCGGGTACACCAAGGCTTCTACCGTCGAAGAGGCGTTATCGGCACTCTCCAGCAGTGACGACGCCAAGATCCTCGGTGGAGGACAGTCGCTCCTACCGGTCCTCCGACTGCGGCTGAACGCGCCCGAACTCGTCGTCGATTGCTCGGGCATCGACGAGATCAAGGGCATCAGCGACGGTGGAAACACCGTGGTGATCGGCGCTGGAGCTACTCACCACGCGGTGATGAACGATCCGCTGGTGAAGTCATCGGTTGCGCTCCTCGCGGACGCGACCGAGACGGTGGCCGATCCGCAGATCCGGCACCGTGGAACGGTTGGTGGCGCGCTGGCGCACGCCGACCCACGGGCGGATCAACCACCGGTGGCGTTGGCGCTCGATGCGGAGTTCACCATCGCCGGACCGGGCGGTCGACGCACGGTGCCGGCGGCGGAGTTCTTCGCAGGTCCGTTCGAGACGGCCGTTGGCGAGGACGAAATCCTTGTCAGCGTCGCCTTCCCGAAGTACGACGGTTGGGGCACGCACTACGAGAAGTTCAACCGGACGGCGCAGGCGTGGAGCATCGTCGGTGTCGCGGCCGCGGTCCGAATGGACGGCGGCAAAGTGGCCGAGGCGCGCATCGGACTCACCAACGTCGGTGGAACCCCGATGCGGGCAAGCAGCGTCGAGCAGGCTCTCGTTGGAGCTAGCACGATAGCTGAGATCGAGGCCGCCTGCGAGAACGCAGCCGACGGCTTGGAGCCCTTCGCTGATGAAGATGCCGACGTCGAGTTCCGCAAGCACCTCGCCAAGGTGTTGACCAAGCGGGCAGTCGCACAGGCCGCGGGCATCTCGTAAAAGCACGTTACGTAAAGAAGGGGCGGATCGAGTGATCCGCCCCTTCTTTACGTCGTGATGTGTAGCCGGTGACTATTTCACGATCGGTAGGCGCAGCGCTCCGGGTGCATCCTGCGGCACCACCGGATTCTTCGGCGCGACCGCATCAACGGGAACATAGGCCGAACCCACGGGAGGTCGAGCGTCCTGCTCCCCCTTGTTCGGCCACATCGCCACCGCTCTTTCGGCCTGTGCGGTGATCGTGAGTGACGGATTGACGCCAAGGTTCGCAGTGATAGCCGAGCCGTCCATCACATGCAGCCCGGGATAGTCGAAGACCCGGTGGTAAGCGTCGATCACACCGCTGTTCGCATCTGCACCGATCACACAGCCTCCGACGAAGTGAGCGGTCAATGCGGCGTCGAAGTTCTCGAAGACACTCGCACCAGGCACTCCGTTGATCTTGTCCGCGACCCTGCGAACCACATCCTGGGCAACCGGCATGTAGGTGGGCGCTGGGGTCGAGCGACTCTGATCCGTCGTCAACCGCCAACGACCGAATCTGCCACGCTTGCCGATCAGCGTCAGCGAGTTGTCCACCGGCTGCATGATCAGCGAGATGACGGTCCGTTCGGACCAGCGCCGGACATTGAGCAATTGCGCAGCGACACCCGGCTGCTTCGCCAGTTCGCTGAGCCACACCTGCCAGCGGGCCACCCCGGAACGCGGCTGGGTCAGGACCGATTGGAGGAGTCCCATCGAGTTCGAACCCTTTCCGTACCGAACGGGTTCCACGTGCGTGTTGTCATCCGGATACCAACTCGATGTGATGGCCACACCTTTGGTGAAGTCATCACTGGTCGTTGTGGAAGTCCGGGCAACGGCACCGAGGATCGACTCGGAGTTGGTACGCGACAAACGTCCGAGCGCCTGGGAAAGTCGAGGTAACCGGCCCTCGTCCTTCATTCTGTGCAGCAACTTCTGGGTGTTGTAGGTCCCCGCCGCAAAGATCACGTGCTCGGCGGTGTACCAGCGCCGGATCCGGTTTCCCAGGGTTCCGGTCGCCTTCGTCTCGATTCGGTAGCCACCATCGGGAAGTGGATCGACACCCACCACCGTTGTCATCGGGAGAATGTGCGCGCCAGCCAACTCGGCGAGGTGCAGGTAGTTCTTCGGCAGCGTGTTCTTCGCGTTCCAGCGACAACCCGTCATGCACTCACCGCACTCGATACATCCGGTGCGTGCAGGCCCCTTGCCTCCGAAGTACGGATCGGGCGCGGTGACACCGGGGGTTCCGAAGTACACCCCGACTGGAGTCATCCGGAAGGTGTGGCCAACACCCATGTCGTCGGCCACCTGCTTCATCACGATGTCCGAGGGCGTCATCGTCGGGTTGTCCTCGATACCCAGCATGCGCCCGGCTTGGTCGTAGTACGGAGCCAGCTCCGCGGCCCAGTCGGTGATACCGGCCCATTGCGGGTCAGCGAAGAACCGCGATCCCGGTATGTAGAGGGTGTTCGCATACACCAGCGATCCGCCACCTACTCCGGCGCCGGCCAGGACCGCGACATCCTTCATCACGTGGAAGCGTTGGATCCCGAACATGCCGAGCATCGGCGCCCACAGAAACCGGCGCAGATCCCACGAGGTTGAAGCGAAGTCTTCGTCGCGGAAGCGCTTTCCTGCTTCGAAAACCGTGACGCGATACCCCTTTTCGGCCAGCCTCAGCGCCGAGACGGACCCGCCGAAACCCGACCCGATCACTGCAACGTCGGTGTCGAATACCACCGGGTCGCTCATCGGCGCCGCCATCGTCCCTCCTTGTTCAGGGCCGCTACTTCAACCCGAGCCGCTTCATGATGCCCATTGCCTGGGCAAGAGTGTCACCCCAGCGTTCATCAGACCAGCCGAATTGCGGATCGAATCCCAGCGCACGCTGCGTCGCGATGGTCTGGACCTCGGTGTACTTCAGCATTCCTTCGTCACCATGCCGACGACCGAGCCCGGATGCGCCCATCCCACCCATCGGCGCACGCTTGCTCGCCCACGCGGCTGCGTAGCCCTCATTGATGTTGACCGTTCCAGCGCGCAGACGTTTGCCGATCGACTGCGCTGTCCGAAGATCACGGCTCACCACGGAGGCATTCAGCCCATACTCGGTGTCGTTTGCTCGCGCGATTGCTTCCTCATCCGACCGAACTGGGTAGATCGCCACTACCGGCCCGAACGTCTCGGTCCGGCACAGCGTCATCGATTCCTCGACTCCGGTCACTATCGTCGGTTCGAAGAAGAACGGACCAATATCCGGTCGGGCCTTCCCACCGACGACGACGTCAGCGCCACGTGCCACGGCCTGATCAACATGCTCCGCTACGCGATCAAGCTGCTTTCGCGAAATCAGTGAGCCGATGTCCGAACCCCAACCCACGCGTGCTGACATGCGCAACGCATCGGTCCGCCGTCTGAACGCCGCAAGGAACTCCTCATAGATCGATTCGTGGACGTAGATCCGCTCCATCGAGATGCACAACTGACCGGCGTTGGAGAAGCTCCCGCGGGCAGCAATCGACGCCGCAGTCTCCGGATCGGCATCAGCGCGGACGATCATCGCGTTCTTGCCGCCGAGTTCCATCGAGCACCCGATCAGGCGCTCCCCGCACCGTGCCGCGACCTCCCGCCCCACCGCTGTCGATCCGGTGAACATCACGTAGTCCGAACGATCGATCACCATCGGGCCAACCACCGGACCATCACCGGA
>CAJXUJ010000095.1 GCA_913061025.1 uncultured Actinomycetes bacterium
TGGTCGACGACAAGATCCACGCTCGCTCCACCGGTCCGTACTCGATGATCACCCAGCAGCCGCTGGGCGGTAAGGCGCAGTTCGGTGGCCAGCGCTTCGGCGAGATGGAGGTGTGGGCTCTCGAGGCGTACGGCGCTGCTTACGCACTCCAGGAGTTGCTCACCATCAAGTCCGACGACGTCCTCGGCCGTGTGAAGGTCTACGAGGCCATCGTCAAGGGCGAGAACATCCCCGAGCCGGGCATCCCGGAGTCGTTCAAGGTTCTGGTCAAGGAAATGCAATCCCTGTGCCTGAACGTCGAGGTCCTCTCCAGCGACGGTGTCGCGATCGAGATGAAGGACAGCGACGACGACGTCTTCCGCGCCGCGGAGGAACTCGGCATCGACTTGTCACGGCGTGAGCCCAGCAGCGTCGAAGAACTGTAGACGCGACCACCACGAATTGAAGACCGGAACTAACGAAGGAAAACCACGTGCTTGACGTCAACTTCTTCGATGATCTGCGCATCGGCCTGGCTACTGCGGACGACATCCGTACCTGGTCCTACGGCGAGGTCAAGAAGCCGGAGACCATCAACTACCGGACCCTGAAGCCGGAGAAGGACGGTCTCTTCTGCGAGAAGATCTTCGGACCGACTCGCGACTGGGAGTGCTACTGCGGCAAGTACAAGCGGGTGCGCTTCAAGGGCATCATCTGCGAGCGCTGCGGCGTCGAGGTAACTCGCGCCAAGGTGCGTCGTGAACGCATGGGACACATCGAGCTCGCCGCTCCGGTCACCCACATCTGGTACTTCAAGGGTGTTCCGAGCCGTCTGGGCTACCTGCTCGATCTCGCACCGAAGGACCTCGAGAAGGTCATCTACTTCGCCGCCTACATGATCACGTGGGTCGATGAAGAGGGCCGCCACGAGGCACTGCCCAATCTCGAGAAGCAGCTCGGTGTTGAGAAGAAGCAGATCGCGGGCCGCCGTGATGCCGACATCGAGTCGCGTCAGCAAAAGCTCGAAGCCGATCTCGCAGAGCTCGAGGCCGAGGGCGCCAAGTCCGACGTCCGTCGCAAGGTGCGCGAGTCCGGCGAGCGCGAGATGGCGGCGATTCGCCGTCGCGCTGATCAGGAAATCGACCGCCTCGATCGCATTTTCGACCGCTTCCGCACGCTCAAGGTCCAAGACCTCGAGGGCGACGAGATGTTGTTCCGCGAGATGCGTGACCGCTACGGACGCTGGTTCGACGGCGGTATGGGTGCCGAGGCCATCCAAAAGCGCTTGGAGTCCTTCGACCTCGAGGCCGAGGCAGCCGCTCTGAAGGAAATCGTCGCGACGGGTAAGGGTCAAAAGAAGACCCGTGCTCTGAAGCGCCTGAAGGTTGTCGCCGCGTTCCTGAGCACCACCAACTCGCCCAAGGGCATGGTGCTCGATGCAGTGCCCGTCATCCCGCCGGATCTGCGCCCGATGGTGCAGCTCGACGGTGGCCGGTTCGCCACATCGGATCTCAACGATCTGTACCGCCGCGTGATCAACCGCAACAACCGGTTGAAGAGGCTTCTTGATCTCGGCGCTCCCGAGATCATCGTCAACAACGAGAAGCGCATGCTTCAGGAGTCCGTCGACGCGTTGTTCGACAACGGCCGTCGCGGACGTCCGGTCACCGGCCCCGGCAACCGCGCTCTGAAGTCCCTGTCTGACATGCTCAAGGGCAAGCAGGGTCGCTTCCGTCAGAACCTGCTCGGCAAGCGCGTGGACTACTCGGGCCGTTCGGTCATCGTCGTTGGCCCGCAGTTGAAGCTGCATCAGTGCGGTTTGCCCAAGCAGATGGCACTGGAGCTGTTCAAGCCGTTCGTGATGAAGCGTTTGGTGGATCTCAACCACGCACAGAACATCAAGAGCGCCAAGCGCATGGTCGAGCGTTCGCGTCCGGTCGTGTGGGACGTCCTCGAAGAGGTCATTGCGGAGCACCCGGTGTTGTTGAACCGCGCTCCCACGCTGCACCGCCTCGGCATCCAGGCGTTCGAGCCTCAGCTGATCGAGGGCAAGGCCATCCAGATTCACCCGTTGGTCTGCACCGCGTTCAACGCCGACTTCGACGGTGACCAGATGGCCGTGCACCTTCCGCTGTCTGCGGAGGCGCAGGCCGAGGCCCGCATCCTGATGCTGTCCACCAACAACATCCTGTCCCCGGCCAACGGTCGTCCGATCGCCACGCCAACCCAGGACATGGTGCTCGGTATCTACTTCCTCACCACCGAGAACGGCAAGAACGCGAAGGTCAAGGACGAGGAACTGCCGTCCTACGCCAGCGTGGCCGAAGCGCTGATGGCGTTCGACACCGGTGCCCTCGAACTCCAAGAGCGGATCAAGATCCGCATCGAAGGAACCGAGCCGCCACAGGGCTGGGTCGTTCCCGAGGGCTGGGAACCCGGCGCACCGTTCACGTTGATCACCACGCTCGGCCGCGCCCTGTTCAACCAGGCGCTTCCGTCGGACTACCCGTTCGTGAACAGCCAGGTCGACAAGAAGGTTCTCGGTGCGACGGTCAACCGTCTCGCCGAGCGCTACTCCAAGGTCGAGGTCGCTGAGACCCTTGACCAACTCAAGTCACTCGGCTTCCACTGGGCCACCCGCTCGGGTGTCACCATCTCCTTCTCCGACGTCGTTGCTCCACCCGCTAAGGCCGAGCTGCTCGCGTCCGCGGAAGAGAAGGCCATCAAGGTTCAGCAGCAGTACGAGCGCGGCCTGATCACCGACTCCGAGCGTCGTCAGGAACTCATCGAGATCTGGACTCGTGCGACGGATGAAGTTGCCCGCGCTATGCAGGAGAACTTCCCCGAGACCAACCCGGTCCACATGATGGTCGATTCCGGTGCCCGCGGTAACTACATGCAGGTACGTCAGATCGCCGGCATGCGCGGCCTGGTGGCCAACCCGAAGGGCGAGATCATCCCGCGTCCGATCAAGTCGAACTTCCGTGAGGGTCTGTCGGTGCTGGAGTACTTCATCTCCACCCACGGTGCTCGTAAGGGTCTGGCTGACACGGCACTTCGTACCGCGGACTCGGGTTACCTCACCCGTCGCCTCGTGGACGTCTCCCAAGACGTCATCGTTCGTGAGATCGACTGTGGAACCGAGCGTGGCAGTGAGATCGTTATCGGCGAGCTCGTCGACGGTGTCATGCGTCCGGTGGACAACCTGGACACCTCGGCGGCAACACGGGTACTCGCCCGGGATGTCGAGGTCGACGGCACCGTTGTCGGCACTGCCGGCGAGGAACTCGATGTTCCCCGTCTGGAAGCACTCGTCGCCGCGGGTGCAGACAAGATCCGCGTTCGCACCGTTCTCAACTGCGAGAGCCCGGTGGGTACGTGTGCCATGTGCTACGGCCGCTCGATGGCCACCGGCAAGTTGGTGGACGTCGGCGAGGCCGTCGGCATCATCGCCGCGCAGTCCATCGGTGAGCCGGGAACCCAGCTCACGATGCGTACCTTCCACACCGGTGGCGTCGCGGGTGAGGACATCACCCACGGTCTGCCTCGTGTGGTCGAGCTCTTCGAAGCCCGCACCCCGAAGGGTGTTGCTCCGATTGCCGAGGTCAGCGGTCGGATTCGCATCGAGGACACCGAGAAGGCGCGCAAGATCATCGTCGTTCCCGACGATGGTGCTGAAGAGGTCGACCACCAGGTCAGCAAGCGCTCGCGCTTGCTGGTCGAGGACGGCGCGCATGTCGAGGTGGGCGAGCAGCTCACGGTTGGCGCCATCGATCCCAAGCAGGTGCTTCGGATCCTCGGTCCTCGTCAGGTGCAACTGCACCTTGTCGACCAGGTTCAGGAGGTGTACCGCTCGCAGGGCGTGTCCATCCACGACAAGCACATCGAGGTCATCGTCCGCCAGATGCTCAAGCGCATCACGATCATCGATTCCGCGGACTCTCCGTTCCTCGCCGGTGAACTTGTTGAGCGCAGCATCTTCGAGGCGCAGAACCGCCGTGTGGTGGCCGAAGGTGGCGCCCCGGCCTCGGGTCGTCCCGAGCTGATGGGCATCACCAAGGCGAGCCTGGCCACCGAGTCGTGGCTCTCGGCGGCCTCCTTCCAGGAGACCACCCGGGTGCTCACCGACGCCGCTATCCACGCCAAGTCCGATCCGCTGCTCGGCCTGAAGGAAAACGTCATCCTGGGCAAGCTGATCCCGGCCGGTACCGGAATGCCGCAGTACCGAAACATCCGGGTGGAGCCGACCGAGGAAGCCAAGGCGGCGATGTACGCGTCCTTCACCGGCTACGACGAAATGGACTACGCGGCGTTCGGAACCACCGGCGGTGCTGCCGTGCCGCTGGAGGAGTTCGACTACCGCGGCTACTAGGCCGACGAAAGGTCTACCGGTTCTAGAAAGAGCCGAACGGGAAGGGGAACCCTGTGGGTTCCCCTTCTTCGTTGTTCTGGCGCGTGAGCATTAGCCACAGGTGAAGGCCGGCGATGTCGCGAACCGGTAGGTCGCCTTCTGCACCGCGAACTCCCACCGTCTGCATCCCTGCGTTGCGTCCGGATTGAATCCCGACGACGGTGTCCTCGACGACAATGCAATCGCTGTTGTCCATGCCCAGGAGTTCTGCAGCACGGAGGTAGCCATCGGGGGCGGGCTTGCCGCTCGCGATCTGGTCGCGGGTGACCAAGATTGGCGGTGTGATGCCGGCCGCACCGAGGCGGACCTCGGCGAGGCGTGCATCCGCGCTCGTGTGAACCGCCCAGGGAATCTTCGCGTCATCCAAGAATGCGAGCAGTTCGCGAACTCCGTCGATGGGCTCGATGCCGGCAACGTCGTCGTACTGAAGTGCGAGTTGCTCGGCTGCGCCTTCGGCGATCTCGTCGGCAGACGCATCGGGCAGCCACCGCGCGACCGTGACGTCTGCCGGGAGTCCGTGGGCGTGTTCGAGCAGTGCGGTTGCGTCGATCCCGCGGCGCTCGGCCCAGGTGGTCCAGGCCCTCTCGACGCTTTCGTGGGATTCCAGCAGCGTGCCGTCCATGTCGAAGAGAACAGCGCCGGGCCACGGGTTCATGACCACATGATGTCTGGTCGCAGGTGCCGAAGATGCCGATTGCCGTGCGTTGAACGTGAGAGGCTTGGGGCATGTCCGAGTCGAACCAGCCGAACGATCCGAACCAGCCGAACGATCCGCAGCAGCCGAGTGTGCCTGCTGGTGAACAGGCGCCGGCGTCCGAGGTCGCTCCGGCAGTGACCCCGCAGTGGCCATCGAGCCCCGCAGCAGCCGAGGGGCAGGTTCCACCGCCTCCGCCATCGCCGACCTACGGGCCGAC
>CAJXUJ010000096.1 GCA_913061025.1 uncultured Actinomycetes bacterium
TCGATATCCCCAAGGTGGACATCCCGAAGGTCGACCTTCCTAAGTTTGACCTGCCTACGTTCGACCTGCCGAAGGTTGATCTGCCCAAGGTTGAGGTCCCGGCGAGCGTCTCTTCGGTCGCCGACCGTGGTCGCGAGTTCGTCGAGGATTCGGTGAAGGTCGCCCACAGCCGCGCGGAGTCGTTGCGCAAGAACGTCTCCGAGACCGTTGTTCTGGTCCGCGAGGCAGTGGGAGTCTGATCCGCTGCACGAACATCGCTTCAAGAATGGAGCGCCGTCCCTCGGGGCGGCGCTCCATTTGTCTTGCGGCACCCAGCAGGTAGCGTGGACGCATGTTCGGGACAGTGCAGAACCTGGTGATCATGGCCCTGTGGATCGTGCTGCTCGGCCTTAAGGGATTCGCGTTCGTCGAATGCCTTCGTGCGCCGACACAGGTGTTCCCGGCGATCGGCCGTCAGAGCAAGGTTCTGTGGCTCGTCCTGACCGGCTTGGGGCTCTTGACGGGATTGGTTCCCAATCTCACCCTGAGCCTGTTCGGCATCGCGGGGGCGGTTATCGCGCTGATCTTCCTTTTCGACATCCGCCCGCGGATCAAGTCGATCACCGGACGCTAACGTCGAGGACGAGCGTTGGCCCAGGCCTCCGTGATCGATGTAGTTCGCGGTGACATCACGCAACAGGACGTGGACGCCATCGTCAACGCCGCGAACTCCTCGTTGATGGGCGGGGGTGGTGTGGACGGCGCGATTCATGCGGCGGCCGGACCAGCACTTCTTCAGGCGTGCAAAGACGTACGACGACGCCTCTACCCCGATGGCCTGCCCACGGGTGCGGCGATCGCGACGACGGGTGGAGATCTACCCGCACGATTCGTCATTCACACCGTCGGCCCCAAGTACTGGGAGTACGCCGACGGAGGCCGTGAGCTGCTTGCGGCCGCTCACCGAAACTCCCTTGCGGAAACCCAACGGGTGGGGGCTTCATCCGTTGCGTTTCCGGCTATTTCCTGCGGCGTTTATGGCTGGAACCCTCGCGAAGCCGCCCCGATCGCGATCGAAGCCGTGCGCACAGCACTCGCGGATTTTCCAGACGTCCAGCGAGTGAGTTTCGTCTTGATTAACGACGACGCTTTCGACGCCTTCACCCGCGCGATCGAATCTGCAGACTGAGGTGTAGTTATTCGCCTTCTAGTGCGATGCGGATTCGGCGGAATCCTTTGCCCTTGTTCTCGACCTTGAGAACACGCATCGCGCCGATCTGGTTGGTCGATGCCACGTGGGTCCCACCGTCGGCCTGCACATCGAGCCCTGCGATATCGACGATCCGCACGATCTCGATGTTCTCGGGAAGAAGGTTCGTAGCGGTTCGGATGATGTCGGGAATCTCGAATGCCTCGGCGCGAGGGAGTTCGTAGGCGGCGATGGCACGATCAGCGGCCACCTCGACATTGCAGGCCTCCTCGACGGCCTCCTTGAAGCCGGGAGGTACTTCGTCGAGGTTGAAGTCCAACCGGCCGGTGAGCGGATCCATGTTTGATCCGGTGACAAGTGCGCCGAAATCGCGGAAGACCACACCAGAGAGCAGATGCAATCCGGAGTGGGTGCGCATCAGGGCGGTGCGGCGCTCATCTTCGATGGCCCCGCGCACCTCGGTGCCGACCGGGGGAAGTGGGTCACCCTCGGCTGGAATGAGGCGGATGTCGTCTCCACGCCGCGCGCCCTCGATGCGGGTTTGCACTCCACCCCACAGCAGCACGCCGTGGTCCGGAGGCTGCCCCCCGCCCCCGGGATAGAACGCCGACCGGTCGAGGACGATGCCGTCCTCGTTGACGTCGAGGACGGTCGCATCCCACTCGCGCACGGTGGAATCGATCAGATCCAACCGTTCGGTGTGCGTGTGCGCGGCCATGATCAGGCCTTTCCTTGGGCTGCGACGGCCGCAGCTGCAGTCGCAGCCGCGTCGGGATCGAGGTATTCGCCTCCGGGGACGATCGGGCGCATGTCCTCATCGAGTTTGTAGACGAGCGGGATCCCCGTGGGGATGTTGAGTGCCGCGATGTCCTCGTCGGAGATGCGATCCAAGTGCTTGACCAGGGCGCGGAGCGAGTTGCCGTGGGCCGCAACGAGGACCGTTTTGCCTACGCGTAGATCCTCCGCGACGATCACGTCCTCCCAATAGGGAATGAGTCGACGGACCACATCGGCTAGGCACTCGGTATCGGGACGAGCTTCTGGCGGCAGCGAGGCGTAACGCGGATCGAAAGTCTGGGCGAACGGATCATCAGGATTAATCGGAGGCGGCGGGACGTCGTAACTGCGCCGCCAGAGCATGAACTGCTCCTCTCCGAACTCCTCCAGGGTCTGCTTCTTGTCCTTGCCCTGGAGTGCGCCGTAGTGGCGTTCGTTGAGGCGCCAGTTTCGGCGGACCGGGATCCACATTCGGTCGGCGGCCTCGAGGGCCAACTGGCTGGTGCGGATGGCGCGGGTGAGCAGCGAGGTGTGAACCACGTCCGGGAGCACCCCTGCCTCCGCGAGGAGTTCGCCACCGCGGGTCGCTTCGGCTCGCCCCTTCTCGGAGAGATCTACGTCCACCCAACCGGTGAAGAGGTTCTTGGCGTTCCATTCGCTTTCGCCATGGCGGAGCAGGACGAGGGTGTACGGGGCGTTGGTCATGGGGCAATCCTGCCGGATCTATGTGGGATCGGTGAGGTGCCTGAAGGCGGCGAGGTTGTCGGTGGGCAATCCAGCCTGGATGCGCCACTCGTACTCGCGCTTGATGGCCGAGGCGAAACCGAGCTCGAGTAGTGAGTTGAACGCTCCGTCGGAGTACTCGCTGATGGCGCCGAAGATCCGGTCGAGTTCGTCGTCGTTCACCGCTTCCAAGGGGAAGCGACCCGTCAGGTAGATGTCCCCGTGCTGGTCGATGCTGTACGCCAGGCCGTACATCCGCCGGTTGCGTTCAAGAAGCCAGCGATAGACCTCGAGATCGTTCTCATCCGGATGTCGAATAACAAAGGCGTTGACGGTAACGGTGCTCTCGCCGAATGCGAACGAGGCCGTGGTGGTGAGCTTCTTCTCGCCCGGTACCACAACGGCGAGTGAGTTCTCGTCGATGTTTTCGAAGGACAGTTCGTGATCGTGCAGGAACTTTTCGAGCGCGTCTTGCGCTGTCTGCCGAATCGATTTCCCCTCGGACGCAGATTCCGGTGACATAAAGCTAAGTGGTTGCGGCAAGCGGGGTTACGCGCTGATCTGCGATCGCCGCGCGGTACGTGTCGAGGAGTCCGGCGGTGGTCTGCTCCCATCCGAAACTCGCGGCGTGGCTCACTGCGCCCAGGCCGAGTTCTTCGAGCCGCTGCGGGTTATCGGCGAGACGCGCGATCGCCTGGGCGTAGTGCCGGGGATCGTGTCCGTCAATGAGTACACCGCTGACGTTGTCTGCAACAGCAGTACGCAGACCGCCGACCCTGGCGGCGATGACCGGTGTTCCGCAGGCTTGGGATTCCACGGCGACCAGGCCGAAAGACTCGGAATGCGAGGGGACCATCGTGACGTCTGCTGCGCGGTAGAGATCGGACAGGTGCTCGCGGGACGTGGGGGACAGGAACGTGACTTTCTCGAGAACTCCGAGTTCACGGGCGAGGTCGATGAGTGCGGTCGGTCGATCCAACCCAGATCCCGATGGCCCACCGCAGATCACGGCGCGAACGGGGAGGTCGGGTCGATCGGCGGCGAGCTGGGCGAGCGCCCGCACTATGACGTCAGGAGCCTTCAGGGGCTGAATCCGCCCGACGAAGAGCAACACAAATTCGCGTGCGTCCAGCCCGGCCTTCGAACGAACCGCCTCACGATCGGTGCCTGTGTAGTGCGGGGTGAACGTCTCGAGGTCTACCCCGGGGTGGATGACGTCCACTCGACTCGGATCGGCCGAGTACAGATCGATGAGTTGGTTTGCCTCATCCTGGGTGTTGGCGGTGAGTCGGCTCGAGACGTCGACCACCTGTTCTTCACCGATGATGCGAATGCTCGGCTCTGGAGTGTCCCCCTCGGCCAGTTCGAGGTTCTTGACCTTGGCCATCGTGTGCATCGAGTGCACCAAGGGCAATCGCCATCTTTCGGAGGCGAGCCAGCCCACCTGACCACTAAGCCAGTAGTGCGAGTGGATGAGGTCGTACCAGCCCTCGGGCCGACTGGCCTCGACCCGCATGACTCCTGAGGTCATCGCGCACAGTTGGCCAGGGAGATCCTGCTTGACCAGACCTTCGAACGGACCCGCGGTGATATGCCGGACGAGCACTCCGGGAGCCAACTCGACGGTGGGTGGGAGCGCGGACGACGTGCCGCGCGTGAAGATCTCGACTTCGGTGCCCGCCTCGGCCAACCGTTTGGCGGTTTCCACCACGTAGACGTTCATGCCCCCGGCGTCACCGGTGCCCGGTTGGTCCAGCGGTGAGGTGTGAATGGAGAGCATGGCCACGCGGGAGGGATTCCCATGGGCCGCACGCTGCTGACGCGCACCTCGAGGGTGTTGCGGCAGCGGGTGGACGGTGGCCATCGCGTAAGTCTCCCGTAATCACGGGCGGTCGGCCACCCCTGGTCTAGGCGCCCGCCTGATCCTCAAGCGAGACGGCCACGTACGGCTCCCCGGTGACGATCGTCACGACGCGCCTGGAAACGGAGACCGCGTGATCGGCATAGCGCTCGTAGAAGCGGGACAGGAGGGTGACGTCGATGGCTTCCTCCACCCCATATTTCCAACTGGGGGAGAGCACGATGGTGAAGAGTTCGCGATGCAGCCGGTCCATCTGTTCGTCGTGCTGGGCGATATCCGCGCACAGCGCGACATCCTTGGTCGCAATCACTGAACCGGTTTTGGACACGATTGCCTCGGCGAGGGCACCCATCTCGGCGAAGGTGGCGCGCAGTTCTTGCGGCACAGCCACCTTCGGGTAGCGCATCCGTGCCTGCTTGGCCACGTGCTCGGCGAGATCACCCATGCGCTCAAGGGAACTCGAGATGCGGAGCGCACCGATGATCACGCGGAGATCGGTCGCGACCGGCTGCTGAAGGGCGACGATCTCGTAGCACCGCTCTTCGACGTCACTGGCCAGGGTGTCGACCTTGGCGTCGAAGTCGATGACGGCCTCGGCAAGCGGAAGATCCGCATCCAGCAGAGCCTGGGTTGCACGGTTCATCGCCGAACCCACGAGCCGGGTCATCTCGACGAGATCGTCATTGATGCGGTCGAGTTGTTCGTAGTAGGCAGCGCGCATAGCGGGTCCTGACTGAAGTGGTTGCGGCAG
>CAJXUJ010000097.1 GCA_913061025.1 uncultured Actinomycetes bacterium
GCGTATCGCTGTCCGGTGAGGTTCGAGATCGACGCCCAGACGGTGACTTCGTCGTTGGTCCCACCCTTGGGAGCCGGCTCACGGATGATCCCTGGGGTGATGTCGAGGGTATTGAGGATGTGGAGAGCAGTCATCTCCGCTTCGTGAGCATCCGCTGGCTGATCGCTGAGTGTGACCTGGGTGGCTGCACGGATGAATCGCCCCGGAGGTGTGTAGTCGCCGGGGAGTCCCATCAGTCCTTGTCCTTGGCCCAGGGACTTAACCGTCAGGTCGCCGACTTCGACGGGATCCGGCATTTCGGCCGAGAGGCCGACGTAGTTCGCGAGGTTGGTGAGATGCCAGTCGAGGTAGGGGGCGTTGGTGCCGATGCTCGTTGGGTTGTCCACGAGGTGGATGCCGTCGTTGTGGAGTTCGATAGCGAGAGATGCCTTGGTGTCGTGCACGAGGATGTGGCACGGGGGAGCAAAGCCCATTCCGGGGTCGTAGCCCCAAATACGTAGCCCCTGCATGGCCTGCTTGACTTCTTCAATGGATGCGCAGGTTCCGAGGAGATAGGCGATGACGTCGAGTTCGGAGATGTCGTTTCCGTCACCCACGAAATCGGCGTAAGTGCAAAAGCCGCCGGGCATGTAGAGGAAGTGAGCGCTCAGTCCGGCATCGTTCATGCCGTCGGAGAGTTGCTGCGGGCTGCCGAAGGCGGACATGCCGACTACACCGTGGGTGGCCGTCCAGGACTTGCCTGTTTTGCCTGCAGGTGCCGCCGAGACGCCCTGATGGTTGTTGGGGAGGATTCCCAAGGCTGTGGGAATGCCCATCGGGAATTCCATCGATCGACCAACGACGATGCTGCCGTCCGTGGCGGGCTTGACCTTGAAGTTGGTGCACATGCGGCTCTCGTTTCCCTCGGTATCTGTTGATTCGACAAAGAGGTTAGACGGCTCCTGCTATTGACGCTAGCGTGGTGACACATGTCTTCCACCACCTCTCCCGCCGTTCAAGAGAAGTCGCCAGCCAAGAGCCCCACGCTCGCCGTCGCCTTCCTCGGCGTCCTCGCCGGCATCCAACTTATTGATCCCGCAGTCGCGAATATCGCGATTGTCGAGGCGAGCAAGTCACTGAACATGTCGGGCTCGGTGGTGGCGCTGGCGGCGAGCATCTCCACCCTGGCGCTGGCGGCCACGGTCCTACCGATGGGCATGATGGCGGACCGGCTTGGCCGCCGGAAGATTCTCGGCGCGGCATTGATCATCGCGATCATCGGAGACGTGATCGTTGCGATCAGCCCGATCACCGCCGGCTACCTCGCGGGTCGGGCGCTCGCCGGTGTGGGTGTTGGTGCGACGTTGGCTGCGGCATTCGCGTACGTCCGATTCGTAGCTCGGCCGGGGAAGGTCGCGTCGGCCCTGGGCTTGTGGAACCTAGTGATGGTCGGCTTCTTCATCGTCGGCTCATTGGTCGGTGGTGAGCTAGCGGGCATCGACTGGCGTATCGCGATGCTGCTGGTCCCGGCGATCGCTTTGGTGTGTTTACTCCTAACGCCGATCATCCTGCCGGCCATGCCCAAGGTGTCGGGCGCACGTCCGGATTACGCCGGGATGATCATCATCGCTCTGGGGATGATCTCGTTCCTCTACGGAGTAGCCCAGGCATCCAGCGGTTTGCGGAACCCGGCATTCCTGATTCCGACTCTGGGCGGCCTCGTGCTCTTCGGCCTCTATTACGTCGTCGAGCGCAAGGTGGCCAACCCGATCTTCCCGCCGGCTCTGTTCGCCAGCGGCATCTTCGCCGCCGCTGCGGTATCCGGTATCGCCTGGAACTTTGCTCAGGCCACGGTGCAACTGCAGACGAGCAACTTCTGGCAGTACGTGCAGGACTTCACGCCGGGGCAGGTCGCCCTTGGTCAAACGGCAATGATGATCTCGTTCGGTGCTGCAGGTGTTCTCGCCGGACGCCTGATGAAGCCGGGTATGCGTTCACTCACGTTGATGGGTGGTGGATTCGTAGGTCTTGCCGGAGGCCTGCTCCTTCTGGCGTTCGTCGTTAAGGACACGCCCTATTGGGTGATGGCCATCATGCTGTTCATCTTCGGATTCGGGCTCGCGTTCGTGTCTGTTCCTCAGTCGGCTCTCTTTGTAGCCGAAGCGCCGAAGGCATCCTTCGGTCCGGTGACGTCGTTCCGCACGACGGTCGGTCAACTTGGCTACGCCATGGGGTTCGCGGTTAGCTCCGCACTCGTCGGCGCCTTCGGTACCAAGAATCTGATCGGTCGGCTGGAGGAGTCCGGTGTTCCGTCCAGCCAGTTGGGCAAGGCGGTCGACGACGTCCGGCTGTTCATGCAAAGCGGCAAAGAAGGTTCGGGCAAGACGGCTAAGGAAGCTATCTCCGACCTGGGTGCGTCGTACGCCGCCGGCTTCAACTGGGCCGTGGGGATCAGCGGCATCGCCGTCGCTCTCCTGGGCGTCATCACGATTCTGCTGCTGATCATCGGCATGAAGCAGGTGAAAGACCAGAAGTCCGACGCTGCCTCGTAGCGGATCCAGCCGCCCTGGGATCATGGTGCAACGGGGATCGGTTCGGATCGGAGCTGTCGATGGGTGGTGCACCGCACCGCAACGCACGTTCCTGGATGGCGCTCATCCTTGGCGCGATCTCGCTGGGCACCGGACTCGCCTGGATGTTGGCCGCGGGTTGGGGAGTTGCGCCCCTCGATGCCTTCATTGCCGGTACGTCCGAACTCACCGGCCTCACCGTGGGAACGGTCATCATCATCGTCTCGCTGTTCTTCTTGGTGGGTTCCTGGCTTCTCGGATCACGCCCAGGCTGGGGCACACTCATCGCTTTCGTCGGCGTCGGGGCCGTCGTCGATGCGTGGAATCTGCTGGTTTTCGACTTCCTCGGTTGGGCACCGGACACCTGGGTTATTGCCTCACGGGTAGGCCTGTGGATCGTCGGGTTCGCTCTGTTCGCGCTGGGAGTAGTCGCGACTCTCGCGTCTGATCTCGGCGCGAATCCGTATGACCAGATCGTCCGTGCGGCGCACGAGCGATTCGGGATCTCCTTGTGGATGTCACGCCTGGCTTTCGACGGCGTTGTCCTGGTCTTGGCGTTTCTCCTCGGAGGAGCCTGGGGCGCGGGCACGATCGCGATCCTGGTTCTGATGCCGCTGGCCATGGGATCACTCACCCCGAGGGTGCGTGACTGGGTGCACCGACAGAACTTCTCGTCGGGATCCCCGGGATCCGTTGCAGATGACCGGGCGCGGGTCACGGAGTGAAGGCTTTTCGACACAGAGATTTCCGCATCTTCTGGATGGGTGCCGTTGTTTCGAACACTGGCACCTGGATTCTCAACCTGACGTTGCCGTTCGTTCTCTTCGAACTCACCGGCAGTGCGCTGTGGGTGGGCGCTGCAGTCGCCGCGCAGTTCCTTCCGATGTTCGCCTTCAGTCCCCTCGGGGGATCCGTCGCTGATCAGTACTCGCGGCGATCCGTGCTCTTGGTGATGCAGGTAGCCATGGGCTTGGGAGCCGCCGCTATCTGGTTGGCCTGGGTAAGCGACATTCGGAACCCCTGGGTGCTTCTGCTACTCGTCGCAATCGTCGGTGCGCTCAACGGTGTGAGCATGCCGAGTTGGCAGGGCTTCGTTCATGACCTCGTGCCGCGCGAAGATCTCCTCTCTGCCGTCACCTTGAACTCTCTTCAGTTCAACGCGGCCCGTGCGATCGGGCCTGCCATTGGTGGTGTTCTCCTCGCGACGCTGGGGCCCGCGTGGGCCTTCGGGCTGAATGCGCTCTCCTACGCCTTCATCGTTGGAGCGCTTCTCCTCATCCGTGCAGGTCGCGGATTGAGTGTGGCACGAAGTGAACTGCCCTTCACTCAGCAAATCCGCTCCGCAATCGCGTACATCGGAACTCAGCCCGGCATCGTGATGGCCTTCCTTGTGGCGTTCACCGTTGGTTTCTTCGGTAATCCGGTCTTCTCTTTCACCGTCGTTTTTGCGGGAGCGGTTTTCGAGGTTGGTCCGGTGCAACTGGGAATCATGAACGCAGCGTTGGGAGTGGGAGCCTTTGCCGCGGCACCGCTCGTTGGCGGTGGCCGCTTCGCTCCGAGGTTGAGTGTGGTGGCGGGGACGGGACTGGTCGTCTACGGCGTCATGTTGATCGTGTTTGCCTTCGCTCCGTCGTACGGAGTGTCTGTTGTCTCTCTGGTCATCATCGGAGCGTGCTTCCTCTCCGTGGTTGCGTCGATCAATACGGCGGGACAGATGATCGTTGCGGATTCTTTCCGTGGCAGGGTTCTGGCGCTTCGCATGATGGTCTTCACCGTCGCGGCACCGACGGGAGGACTCGTCCAGGGATGGCTCGCCGATCAGATCGGCCCGCGCGCAACGGTGGCGATGGCGGGTCTTTCCATGCTCGCAATAGCTGTGACGCTCACCACCTGGCGAGGAAGAATCCGCCTGTCCAGGCTTGATGATCCGCACGACGCACAAACTGTGAAAGACTGATGGCTCACTGCGAAGGGAACACAGGTGTCGAATCTGCTCGATGCAATTCGTAACGGGGAAGTTCGCGTTGGCGATGGCGCCATGGGGACGGCGCTCCAGGGGGCAGGACTCGATGATGGCGGTGCGCCCGAGTTGTGGAATGTCGAGCGCGCCGAGGTTGTCGAGCAGATCCTGACTGAATATGCCGACGCCGGAGCCCAACTCCTCACGACGAATACTTTCGGTGGATCTCGGCCGCGGCTTCAGATGCACGGCCTCGAGGATCGAGTGCACGAGTTGAACAAAGCTGCCGCTGAGATCGCCCGTCGAGTGGCTGACGCGCGCGAGAACGTGTTCGTGATGGGAGATATCGGCCCGTCCGGTGAACTCCTCGAGCCGATGGGCACCCTCACGCCGGAGTCGGCCCAGGAGTTGTTCGCGGAGCAGATTGCAGGTCTGGTTGATGGCGGTGTCGACGCCATCTTGATCGAGACCATGAGCGATCTCGCCGAGGTTCGGGCAGCCGTGGACGCAGCCAAGCAGGTTGCTCCGGATCTGCCGGTGTTTGCGACGTTGAGCTTTGACACCAACTTGCACACCATGATGGGAGTTTCCCCGGAGCAGGCGGTTGTCGAACTCTCAGCGATGGGCGCGGATGTCGTCGGAGCTAATTGCGGCCGTGGATTCGAAGAGATGGAAACCATCGCCACCAAGATGGCCGAGGCTCGTCCCGAAGGTGCGCTGTTGTTCATGCAGTCCAACGCGGGGCTTCCGGAACTCGTCGGCGCCGACTTCGTCTACAACGGAAC
>CAJXUJ010000098.1 GCA_913061025.1 uncultured Actinomycetes bacterium
ACGTTGTAGGCGAAGGCCCAAAAGAGGTTGCCCTTGATCGTTGCCAGGGTTCGTCGCGACAATCGAATCGCATCAACAATGCTGCGCGGGTCGGATCGGACGAGGGTGATGTCGCTCGCCTCAATCGCTACGTCGGTGCCCGATCCCATCGCCATCCCTAGGTCGGCTTGAGCTAGTGCTGCGGCGTCGTTGACTCCATCGCCCACCATGGCGACTCGGTTGCCACTTTCCTGCAATGTGCGAACGATGGCGATTTTGTCTTGCGGCAACACGTCGGCCTTGACGTCGTCGATACCGAGTACCCGAGCGACGGCTCGTGCGGAAGTCTGGTTGTCCCCGGTCACGAGAATCGGTTCGAGCCCGAGGCCCTTTAACTCGCGAATGGCGGCGGCACTGGATGCCTTGGTCTCGTCAGCAACAGCAATCGCACCGAGAAGGGCTCCGTCTGCTGCTACAGCGATCACGGTGCGGGCCTGCTTCTGCTGTTCATCCATCCACGCTTGAGCCGGCCCAGGAATGGCGATGGACCATTCGGTCTGGAGCCAGGCGGGGCGGCCTGCGACAACAGCGGCGCCTCGAACAACCCCCTGAACACCAAGGCCCTGGGTGCTCTGGAAGGACTCGGGAGCCTCTCTTTCCTCATACACCTGTGCGATTGCCTGACCGATCGGATGTTCCGATGCCGACTCCACCGAAGCGGCATAGAAGGCAAGGTCGTCGCGCGATCGCCCTTTCTTCACAAAGGTATCTACGACGGACATCCGGCCTTCGGTGAGCGTTCCGGTCTTGTCGAGCACGATCGCATCGATGCTTCGGGTGGCTTCAAGAATCTGCGGACCGCGGATCACGATGCCGAGTTGCGCGCCCCGGCCGGTTCCCACCAGCAGGGCCGTCGGTGTTGCCAGGCCCAAGGCGCACGGGCACGCGATGATCAGGACAGCAACGGCAGCGGTGAAAGCAAAATCTGTTCCGGCACCAGCGACCAACCATGCTGCCGCTGTTCCGATCGCCAAGACGATCACAATGGGCACGAAAACTGCGGAAACCCGATCCGCAAGGCGTTGAACGGGCGCTTTCTGCGCCTGCGCTTGTTCGACCAGCGAAGCGATTCGCGCCAATTGCGTGTCCGACCCGACGCGAGTGGCACGCACGACGAGCCGACCGGAGTTGTTGATGCCCGCACCAACAACGTCGTCGCCTGGACCGACTTCCACGGGGACCGGTTCACCTGTGAGCAGGCTGACATCAACCGACGAGTGACCCTGGACAACTTCGCCATCGGTCGCGATCTTCTCGCCCGGTCGGACTACGAAATCGTCACCGACGTTCAGATCAGCAATCGGGATTCGCTCTTCCCGATCGCCACGAAGCACCGCGACGTCTTTGGCTCCCATCGACAGCAACGCGGACAGGGCCTGGCTGCTTCGCTGCTTTGCCCGTGCCTCGAAGTAGCGCCCGAGCAGGATGAAGGTGGTGACCGCGGCGGCTACTTCGAGATAGATCTCGTCCGAGCCCCCACCTTGTGTGGGAAGCAGATGGAACGTCATGCGCATCCCCGGTTCGCCGGCAGTCCCAAAGAACAGGGCGTACAGGGACCACAGGAACGCGGCACCAACACCTAGGGAAACGAGAGTGTCCATGGTTGCGGCACCGTGCCGAAGATTGATCCAGGTGGCGCGATGGAACGGCCATGCTCCCCACACCACAACGGGAGCCGCGAGCGTGAGGCTCAGCCATTGCCAGTAGTCGAACTGGAGAACAGGAACCATCGCGAGGATGACCACCGGAATCGTGAGCGCAGCACTGATGAGGACCCGCTGCTTGAGTTGGATGACCTCAGGATCGTCGGCGCTGTCGTCTTGCTCGTCGACTGATTGCGGCGCCGAGGCCGTGTAGCCCGTTGCCTCGACTGTTGCGATGGCATCGTCAATCGTCAGTTCCGGCGGCAACTCGATGTGCGCTTTCTCGGTGGCGTAATTCACCGTCGCCACCACTCCAGGCATCCGGTTGAGCTTCTTCTCAACCCTCGCCGCACAGGAAGCGCAGGTCATCCCACCGATCTCGAGATCAACCGCTGTCGTTGCCATTGCTCGAGCTCTCGCTACCCGACCAACTCGTAGCCGGCTTCATCGACGGCAGCACGCACATCACTGACGTCAAGTGCCTCAGCACTGGTAACCGTGACCGTTGAGTCGCCACCTTCGACAAGATCGATCGATACGTCGGTCACACCGGCGATGCCGCTCACCTCGTCAGTGACAGCCGACACGCAGTGTCCGCACGTCATTCCTCGAACGACGAAGTTTGTGGTTGTCATGCGCTCTTCCTAACTCTTCACAAGCCGTGCAACAGCCTCAGATGCCTCTTTGATTTTGTCGTCCGCAACATCGCCACCCTCGACCATCGCATGAGCAACGCAATGACCGAGGTGATCCTCCAGAAGGAGAAGTGCCACGGACTGAAGCGCCTTGGTGGTCGCGGAGACCTGAGTGATCACGTCAATGCAGTAGGTGTCGTCCTCGATCATGCGCTCAAGCCCTCGCACCTGACCTTCGATGCGCTTCAAGCGCTTTACGAGGGCGTCCTTGTCTGCTGTGTAACCGGCCATGCTGCGACCTCCGTCGGCAACTCCGTCTTGCGGATACCTATACCCCCTATGGGTATGTGTTTAGCCTACACGCTAGTCACATCTGAGGTCTGACAGGGGTAGCTCGCCAGTGAGCAGGTAGCCATCGACCGCTTCATCGACACAACCGGAGCCCTCGCGGTAGGCCGTGTGATTGTTGGCCTGCCAACTGACGAGCCCGGCGTTGTCCAAGGAATTGGCAAGATCCACACCCCACTGGTACGGGGTCGCCGGGTCGCTTGTGGTGGATACGACCAGGATCGGCGCCGATCCTTCAGCCCGCACCGCCTCGAAACGCTCTGATTGCCGTGGCCATCCGGAACAGGTGAGCAGGCCCCACGCCAACGACCTTCCGAATGTCGGAGCCGCCTGTTCCCACTCCGTCGCTAGTTGCCGCACATCGTCCACGGTTCCCTCGTAGGGCATGTCGGTGCACGAGACTGCGAAGAAAGCTTCGGTGGAGTTGTCGAGGTAGCGACCATCCGGTGCGCGGCTCACCCGCTCATCGACAAGGGCGAGCATCGCGGTGCCGTCGTCGTTGTTCACCGCCTCGGTCAAAGCTGCCGCCAACCGCGGGTAGTCACTATCGGGGAAGTAGAGAAAAGACAAAACTGAATATGCGCCCAGTGCTTCGGTGAGTTCGCGGTCACCGCTCGTGGGTAGGGGTTGAGTGTCGAGCCCGTTGAGAAAGCTTCTGATCTGATCGGCGATTTCCCGGGAATCACCGTCGAATGGGCATTTGCCGGTGTCCGCGCAGTAGGCGGCGAAGTCCTCAAAAGCCTCTTCCAGGCCCAGCGCCTGGCCAAACGTCACGTCTTCTTGCGATTGCGTGACGGGGAGAACACCGTCGAGCACCATGCGACCGACCCGATCAGGGAACAACTCAGCGTACGTCGCGCCGATGGCGGTTCCGTAGGACTTCCCGATGTAGTTGAGGACAGGATCACCGAGTAACGAACGGACGATGTCCATGTCACGTGCGACCGCCATGGTGTCCATGTATTGCCACACGTCAACGGCGTTCTCTTCACACTCCTGCGCTAGAGAAGCCGAATCCTCAATGATGGTTTGTTCTTCCGAGGGTGTGTCCGGGGATCCATCGGAGGCGAAAATCGCATCTACCTGAGCATCGGTAAGACACCTGATCGGATCACTCTTGGCTACACCGCGTGGGTCGACGCCGACGATATCGAATGCGTCCCGGATTTCAGGCGAGACGATGTAATCCGCGGCTCGGGCGTAGTCAAACGCGCTACCCCCGGGTCCGCCGGGATTCACCAGCAGCGACCCGATTGCATCACCGGTGGCAGGAACGCGAGTAATCGACAGTTCTGTGGTTCGGCCATCGATGTTCGCGTAGTCCAGCGGCACTTCCACTCGTGCGCATTCGGCATCACCACAGTCCCGCCAGTCGAGGGTCTGCTCGTAGTAGCGCGCGAGCGGGTCCTGGGTTTGAACGGGCGAGGGCTCCGAGGGCTCGGGCAGGGGTACCGGATCCGGAGCGCGCGAGCAGCCGGCAAGGACGACTCCAGCAACCAGTGCCGTCGTCAGCAGGGAACGCGCGCGCATAGCGGACACGGTAACCCGACACGTAACCTCTTCTCATGGGCCAGGGCAAGCGGGACGCGACCGAGCTTTCTGCTGCCGTCGAAGCCGGAATCCGAAAGGGCCTAGATCTGGTCGATGCCTTCCGCGGAACACCTGCCGGTCGGCGCGAGCTTGAGCGCGAGGCGAAGAGGACGGCCGCGCTGGCACGCAAGGAACGACGCGTCTACAAGACCCGGAAGGTCCAGTCGCAGGTGATGACGATTGGTGGGACGGCGGTTGGAGCTTCGGCCGCGACCGTCGGAGTGATCGACGTTCTTGCGACCGGACCCGGTGGCGTTCTTTGGTTCGGCATTTCAGCGATGGGAGCCGTTGCTGCGGTGATCGGTGGTCGATCCTGGCGACGCCTTGCGCCCTTCGTCGCATCGCCCGCGATTCCCTCACCTCCCGTTCTGGTTCGGCGCGGGGCCATTGGGTACGAGTCCGTCGCTCGCTACACAGCCGTGCGCGTGCAGACAGTGCAGGTGATCCGCACCATTGAGCCACTGCACGCGGATGCCGCGCGGGAGATCCGCTCGGCCGATTCGCAGGTTGCACCGACGTTGAACGCTCTCGCCGATCGTCTCCGCGTTCTCGACGAGATGGTGCGCCAGATGCCCGGATCAAGCGCAGCGACGAATGCCCAGGAGGCCGCGCGTTCGGTCAGTGCGCAACTCGATCGGGGCTCGGCCGCCTACGACGTCCTGTTGGCCGCAGCCGCCCGACTTCTCGCAGAGCCTGACCTAGGTCGACCAGTGAGCGAAGTGCTCGAGCCGGCGTCGTCGGCCTTGGTTGCCTACGCGCACGGGCTCCGCACCGCCTCGAACCTCTAGCAAGTTTTCGCGATCGAACTAAGCGGCATTCCCGCGAACACGCGGGTCTTTGATTCTGACCATCGCGGCTTCCAGCACAGTGCGCGGGCTTCCCCCGGCAAACAGCACGATGCGTTCATGCTCGAGTGCCTCGATTCTGCGCACGGTTTCCTCCTCGGTGGAACC
>CAJXUJ010000099.1 GCA_913061025.1 uncultured Actinomycetes bacterium
GACCTTTATCTGATTGAGGCTTGTTTGGTTACGAACGAGTCGGGCTCTGCAAACGCGATTCCAGGGTCGCGTGCCAGCAACTCGGCGATGCGCTGCGCAGTGCCCTCGTTCACTGGTTCCGCGAGATCTATCCGGTACATCCGCAGACCCAGATTCGGCCCCAAGGTCACCTGGTCACGCAGGCTGGCTGGTAATTCATCGGTCCCGCGAACCGCGCCATCAACAGTCGGGCTACGTCCCTTTTTCAAGCGGATGATGATTGAGGAAACGCCGGGCTGTTCGTCCTGCGCTGTAGCAATGGGCGTCATCATGACGAATGCTCCTCGAGCTTGAGCAGCGGTTGCTCCTGCGGACGTGGTGACCTTAATATCGCCCTCGAAGCCTGCCCGCGCCAAGTAACTCGCCAGCTTGTTCGCTCGCTTCGTTGCACGCCGCGTTGAAGCCTTCGTCCCCTTGCTATTCGTGAATCCGACCACGGTGGCTTGCATCGAAACGGTCGACTGCTCGGAGGCGAGTCGGGCGAGCTTGGTGCGAGTTGCCTTGGTGAGTTTGGTCGACGTCCCCTTGAAGCTAACGAAATCAACCGACGCTTGCGCGGCGCGGGGAGAACCATCCGCGGGTGTCGTCGTTGGGGTCCCTGGCGTGGAAGCAGCTGGTGGTGTAGCGCCGGGTGCGAGAACGCTGAAGCCCGCCCAGTAGGAGGCGCGACCGACCTCGGGAGCGAGGGCCGCGTGGATCACGTACACGCCCGGACCCACCTCAGGCACGATCACATCGATTTGACCGTCGCTCACGACGGTGAAGTCGGCACCGACGTCGTTGAAGTAGACCGCTCGAGCGGTAGACAGGCCCCAGCCCGCTAGCGCGATCTGAGTTCCGGGGGCGCCACTCGCCGCGGGGACGATCGTGGTGATCTCATTCAGGCCCCCACCGCCTCCGCTGCTGGAGGATGAACTGCTCGATGAGCTGCTGCCTCCGCCACCCCCGCTACTGCCTCCGCCACCACTCGAGACGGGCGCAACATACGTAAATGCATCACTCAAGGTGGTGGTTCCGCCGGGTGTAGTGACCACTACGTCGACTGATCCTGCGCTCCCTGCGGGGGTCGTCACTGTCGCGCTCGTTGATGAGTGTAGCCAGTAACTTGCCGCTACACCCCCGAACGAAATATCGATCCAATCACTGTCGAGATCCCCGGTGTGAGCGAATCCTGTCCCGGAGATCACGACCCACGTGCCTCCGGCGGTGCTTCCGCTGGTGACGTCGATTGATGTGGCGTTCGGCACCGGGAAGTAGCGGAAGGCGTTGGTGTCTGTTGTTGTCCCGGCGGCGTTGGTAACCGTCACGTCCACAAGTCCGTTGCTGCTGGCTCCCGCTGCAGCGTTGGTGGGAGTGGAAAGGGTGAGTGATGTTGCCGTAGCAGAGGTGATCGTTGCGGACTCGCCACCGAATGTCGCAGCACTTGCGTCCGCGAGGTACGTCCCGGTGATCGTGACTGTTTCACCGCCTGCTGCACTTCCTTTATCGGCGCTGTATGAAGTGATGATCGGGAGCGCCTGGTAGGTGAAGCCGTTCGAAAGCGTGTCCGTGCCCCCGAGGGTCGTGACCACCACGTCAACCGCACCGGGACTTCCCGTGGGTGTGGTGAGCGATATAGATGTGGATGTCGTTGCGGTGATCGTTGCGCTTGCCCCAGCGAACGTCACACCCGTTGTGGAGTCGAAGTTGGTCCCACTAATCGTTATTGCAGTTCCACCGGCAGTTGTCCCGGATGTGACCGAGAGGGACGAAATGACCGGTGCGTCGTAGTACGTATAGCCACCCACAGATGAGGCCGTTACGCCGTTGGCAGTTAAGACAACGTCAGCTGCGCCGGCAGATGATGAAGCAGGAGTGGTCACGGAGACGGACGAGTCGGAGTTCACTGTCACTCCGGTTGCTGCGTTGCCGCCGATGGTGACGGACGTGGTTCCGGTGAAATTGCGGCCGGTGATCGTTACTGAGTCACCACCAGCGAGTGGACCACCCGTGGGGGAGATGCTGATGATGGCGGGATCGGTATCGACAGCGGCGGCGGCGGTGAGCAGCCCGCTACCGCAATCATTCGTGTTGCATTCGTCGACGTTCCCGGTGGTTGGGAAGGTCTGGGCGGTTGACTGCAGCAACGACAGGATCGCGCTCGGAGTGCGTGTTCCGTCGGCTGCCTTGAGGAGCGCGGCCACGCCGGAAACATGCGGCGCGGCCATGCTCGTGCCGCTGTACGAGGTGTAGGTCGCACTGCCTGGAGTGGTAGCGCCGGAATTCATCGTTGACCAGATAGCGGAGCCTGGTGCGGTGATCTCGACGGTGCTGCCGTAGTTCGAGAAGTAGGACCTGTTCCCCGATGAGGTCGACGATGCGACGGTGATGACACCGTCGCAATTTGCCGGCGAGAAGCCCGAGGCGTCCGAGTCGCTATTCCCCGCTGACACAACCACCACAGACCCACGAGCGATTGCCCCATCGATAGCCGTTTGCCAGGTACTCGAGCAAGACGAGCTTGCACCCCCGAGCGAGAGGTTGATGACGTCTGCGGGTGTCGGGTTGGCCGGAACACCCGGCACAGTGCCGCCGGATGCCCAGGTTATTCCTGTTGTGATGTCCGAAGTCCAGCCACCGCCGTAAGTGAGGACCCGAATCGGCTGGATCTTGGCCTGGGGTGCGACACCGATTACGCCCGCGCCATTGTTGCCGACCGCTGCAACTGTTCCGGCCACGTGCGTGCCGTGCCAACTTGAGGATGCGCAGTTGTCCCAGTCTCCTGGGTCGAGGGGATTGCTATCCCAGCCCAGGGCGCCGTAGGTCGCCGTGTCCACGTAGTCGCCGTCGCCGCTGGTGGCACCGGACCTCCCGTAGCAGGAGGTCGTCAAAGCAGATCCACTCCTGACAAAGTCGTATCCGGACACGTAGTTGTCGTCCAGGTCTGGGTGGACAGTCGAACCGGTGTCCAACACAGCCACGACGGCTCCGCTGCCCTGGCCGCTGGTCCACACGTTGTTCATCGAGCTTGTGCCAGAAGCGATCCCGATGCCGTAGGTACCGTGGAGGCCCCACAGATTGGCCCAGCGGGCGTCGTCGGGGGGATCACTAGGGAACGCTGTGAGTTGCACGCGCTGGTCGATCTCGACCGATGCGACGCGTGGATCCATCTTTAGGTCTGCGATAACTTCCGCGGCATCCTCGTCGCTGATTCCCTGCGAGAGCTCGATGACAACGTCATCATTTCCAATTTCCCAAACGTCTCCGACGTCCACACCTTCGACTGGCAGATCTGCTGAAGCAGCTTCGGTTGCCGCCTTGGGGTTGTCATCGCTCACGGTGTCGATGATCAGACGGGAGACCTCACCGGGTGTGGCGATCTTCTTCATGATCTTCGTCCGAGCAACGAGGGTGTTCGATGCGGTGCTCAACTGTCGACCATCCGCACTAAAGCCTGTGATGGAGTAATCGGTGTCGGCCTGGAGATCATCAATCGTGGTGCTACCGACAGATGGGTCGAGAACTAATTGGACGTCTCCGGGGCTTACCCGAATGAGGATGTTCGAGACCGGATCTTCATCGGAGCCGATGCCCTCCCAGGTCCAACCGACGGTGGCGCCGGCAGAAGTGACTTCTTCGAGGCTGAGCGTGGGAGCGGTTGGGCAGTCCTCAGATTCCTCGGTGCACTCGACCCAGATTTCGGCGGTAGTCGGACTTGGCGTCACTGAGGGTGAAGGGCTCGCCGTAGGGGATGGCGATGCGCTTGGGGATGCAGACGGCGAAGGTGCTGGTGATGATGATGGGGATGCTGACGGAGATGGTGCTGGCTCCGGAGCCGATGGGGACGTATCGGGCTCTGGGGTAACCGAGGGATCTGGGCCGGTGGAAGGTTCCGGGGAAGGGGCTACCGATTCCTCGGCTGATGGTGAAGCCGAAGGCACCGGCACGGGAGCATCGGCAGCGGTTGCACCCGGGGTGAACAGGAGTCCCGATGCCAAAAGAGCGCTGGAAGCGGTGACCGCAAGAGTGCTGCGAAGCCGCGTAACGCGCACGAGTGCCTCCAACATTGGCCCGAGGGTTCTGTCCACACTGACGATCCATGACCGGGCATCGTTCCGGTTCTTCAGTATTCCTTCATGTCTCGTAGGGGGCCAGCCAGGTCCGGTAGGTGGGGGGCTAACCCCCCACTCGACGTCCGAATGTCCGGTTCGGCACTCGCTTTCTCCTGCCTAGCCGGGAAATGTAAGGGGTTTGTTAGGACCGATCGTTGCGTGAAACCTGGGCTCCTCCTGCCGGGTCCAAGCCTTCGAGTTACCAACTGGAACTAGGAGGAGATATGTCCGTTCCCACCATGCCGCCAGGCTCGTCCGGCGCCACCAACCCCTACGTCGGCTACGCCTACTCGCCCCCGAGCGCCCCAACCCCGCCGTCGGCTCCCCCGAAGAAGGGTCGAGCCGGACTCATTACCGGGGTGATCGCCGGAGCCGCGGCCATTGGCCTCGTCGCCGGTGGAGTCGGCGGAGCTGTCGGCTACCTAGCCGCTTCGAATTCAACAACGACGGAGGCAGCCGCCGTCACCACCCCGGTTGTCGCAGCCCCCGAGGCCGCCGCCGATCCCAGCGTCCCGGTTCTGACCGGTATTGCCGACCTCGCCGCACAGGCGCAGCCGGCCGTCGTTCAATTGAATGTCGGTGGGGCCGAGGGTGAAGGCACCGGATCCGGTTTCGTGATCAGCGAGGACGGTTACATCGTCACGAATCACCACGTTGCCGGTGGCGTTGGTGAAGACGGCACCGTGGAAGTTGTCTTCTCCGACGAGTCGACGGCAACGGGAACCCTCGTTGGTTCTGACGCCGGTTATGACCTCGCGGTGGTCAAGGTGAATCGTGACGGCCTTCCGACGCTGCCTCTTGGCTCGTCGAGTGACGTTCGCGTCGGTGACATCGCTGTTGCCCTCGGCTCACCGCTGGGACTCCAGGGCACCGTCACATCGGGAATCGTGAGCGCACTTGAGCGTCCGGTCACCGCCGGCGGCCAGGGACAGGGTTCGACGTCGTTCATCAACGCGATCCAGACCGACGCCGCCATCAACCCGGGCAATTCCGGTGGACCGCTGCTCAACGGCTCTGGCGAAGTGATCG
>CAJXUJ010000100.1 GCA_913061025.1 uncultured Actinomycetes bacterium
GCGATCGAATACAGACGGCTGATCGATTAACGCTCGCGGCGAATCGCATCGCCCTTGGCGCGAGCAGCAGCGTTCAATTCAACTTGGAACTGCTCCATGCGGTCGAGTAACGACGCATCGGCGATCCCGAGCATCCGAACGGCCAGCAGTCCTGCGTTGCGGGCACCCCCGATCGCGACGGTGGCCACCGGAACACCCGCGGGCATTTGGGCGATGGACAGCAGCGAGTCCATGCCATCCAAGGACGTCGCGTTGACCGGAACACCGATCACCGGGACCGGCGTCACCGACGCCAGCATTCCCGGCAGGTGCGCGGCTCCCCCGGCGCCGGCGATGATCACCCGTAGTCCCGATGATCGCGCAGACTTCCCGTACTCGAGCATTTCCTCGGGCATGCGGTGCGCGGACACCACGTCCACTCGATGCGGCACACCGAACTCGTCGAGGGCGGCCGACGCCGCTTCCATCGTGGGCCAGTCCGAATCACTGCCCATGCAGATCCCGACTAGCGCCTGATCCGAATCACTCATCGATAGCCCCACTGAAGTAGTCCGCGGCATGCCGAGCGCGGGCCAACAACGTCTCGACGTCATTGCCTACCGCCGTCACGTGACCGACCTTACGGCCCGGTCGAACCTCCTTGCCGTACAGATGAACCTTCAGGCCCGGGTCTCGGGCGAAAACATGCCGGTAGGCCGAGTAGAGGTCACCCACGTCACCGCCGAGGATGTTCACCATCACCGCATGCGGTGCCCGCATCACCGGGGAACCGAGGGGCAGATCCAAGACCGCGCGAAGGTGGTTCTCGAACTGGCTGGTGACCGCCCCTTCGATCGACCAGTGCCCGGAGTTGTGCGGACGCATCGCGAGTTCGTTAACCAACAACTCATCCCCGGTATCGAACATCTCCACGGCGAGCATCCCGGTGACGTTCAACGCACCGGCGATGTCCAATGCGATCTTCTGCGCATCCACTGCGCGATCACCGTCGAGACCCGGTGCAGGCGCCACCACCTCACTACAGATGCCATCCGCCTGCACAGTGCGCACCACCGGGTAGGCCACCGTCTGACCGCTTGGGGATCGTGCGATCTGTGCCGACAGCTCCTGCACGAATGGCACGGCGGCCTCGGCCAGCCACTGCGCTCCCGGGGGGAGAGAGACGGTCATCACCCGTTGAAGTTCGGTGACATCGGGAATCCGCCACACGCCCTTGCCGTCGTATCCACCCCGAGTGGTCTTCAGGATGAACGGGTAGCCCACCTCGTCAGCGAATTCCTCGGCGGCACCCGCCGACTCCACTACCCGCCACTGCGGAACAGGTGCGCCCGCGCCTTCCAGCGTGCGCCGCATGATCGCCTTGTCCTGTGCGTTGATCAAGGCGTGCGGCCCGGGGCGAACCGCCACCCCGCGGGCCTCGAGTTTTTCCAGGATCGGGGGCGGCACATGCTCATGGTCGAACGTGACAACGTCACAGCCCTCTGCAAACTTCACGATCGCGTGTTCGTCGTCGTGCGCTCCAAGCGCGACGTCTGAAACCACCTGCGCCGCCGACTCCTCCGGCGAAGTCGCCAGAACCCGGAAGTCGATGCCGAGGGCAGCGGCGGGGGCTGCGCTCATGCGAGCCAACTGGCCACCACCCACCATGCCCACGCGCGGCCGGTCCCTCGAAGTCACACCACCAACCTAGCCGTCGCGCGTGGCTAGACTGCAGCGATGCCCGGGCCGCAACTCCTCTCGCGCGGCTACCGCTACCTGCAGTCCACCCTCGGCGATCTCTACCGCGAGATCGCGAAATTCGGCATCGTCGGCCTCTCCGCGCTCGTGGTGGACATCGGCCTGTTCAACATTCTGCGTTTTGCTGGCGGTGAGGGACCGCTCTACGACAAGCCCCTCACCGCGAAGATCATCAGCGTCTCGGTCGCCACCACCGTGGCCTACGCAGGGAACCGCTTTTGGACATTCCGGCACCGCGGACGCACCAACATGGGCAAGGAATACCTGCTCTTCTTCGCACTTAACGGCGTCGCGATGTTGATCGCGGTGGGATGCCTGTGGCTAAGCCACTACGTCCTTGGACTCACATCACCGCTCGCGGACAACATCAGCGCCAACGTCGTGGGTCTGGGACTGGGCACGCTGTTCCGCTTCTGGTCTTACCGCAAGTGGGTCTTCCCGGATATCCCGAAGGACAACCCCGCGGACGAAGAGCTCTACGAGCGCGACGCCTCGACCCCCATCTAGCAATCACGAAACCTGCAGGTGTGGTCACGCACCATCCCCGGTTGCGACGACGGCTGCAGGTTTCGCAGGGTCAGTTCGTCGGGGGAAGCGGATCGTCGCCGTCGTTACCAGTCCGACGACGCGAATCGTCGAGTTCATGGAGTTCGTATACCTGCCGCTGAATCTCCTCCACGTCGGGCACATCGTCGATGTAGAGGTCTCCATCGTCACTCGCGGACTCCACCTCCAGCGCGCCGTAGTTCAGGATGCGACCGAGCACACTGACGGTGAAGGAGACGTTGTTGACCTTGTTCAGCGGCATATCGCGGCCCTGCTTCGTCACCAGACCACGGCGCACGATGATGCGGCGCGAGGTGAACACATACTGCGTGGTGATCCACCGCGCGAAGGGAAGAGCGACCCGCCAGATGGCAACACCGATCAAGATGATCAGGATCGGCCACTGCAACCAGGCGAGCGACCACGATCCGATACTCCAGTTCGCCACCGAGAAGTACAGCCATGTTCCGACGAACACTTCGATGATCAGCACGAAGACCGGACCAATCAGTGCCCGCCAGTGCGGCTTGAGTTCAAAGGCGATGCGCTCGCCGGGGGCAAGGAGACGGGTGGGGTAGCTCACGGCGCAATGGTGGCATGAACAACGTCACCTGCGACGACGGTTCGCACGCTTTGCCCATCATCCACCAGCAAATGACCGTCGTCGTCGACGTCAACCGCGACTCCTGAGTACTCACCCCCGCCCGGCAAGGTGACCCTCACGGTCGAGCCGATGGTGCTGCACAGCCGTCGGTAGTCGACGAGGCAGTCCGCCCAGTCGGAATTGACCCGGGAGTAGAGGCGAAGCAGAAGGCCCACCAGCACTTCGGTCCGGTCGGCGAGCACCCCGGTCTCGATTAACCACGAGGTGGCCCGCGGGTCCGGCAAGTTATCCGCCGAGTAATCAAGATTTAGCCCGATGCCCACCACAACGGCATCCGGCCCGCTTTCGGCCAGGATGCCCGCCACCTTCGCCCCGGAAGAACCCAGGACGTCGTTGGGCCATTTGATGGACGCCGAGAACCCGCCGACTGAGCGCGCCACGTCCACCACTGCCAGAGCCGCAAGCAGCGGAAGTCGAGGTAAGTGCCGCTGCCCTCGAAGAATCGTGCTCGACCACAAGCCTGCTCCAGGATCGCTGACCCAGGTGCGGCCATGGCGTCCCCGGCCCGCGGTCTGTTCCCCGGCTACCAGGCAACTGCCGTCCGGAGCTCCGTCGGCAGCCCACTCGAGAGCATCGGCGTTTGTCGAGCCGGTGGATTCCACGTATCGGGGCGCTGGCCAGGGGCAGCCCGCCGCAGCGAGTAGCTCCCCCACCCGCCCAACATCGGGAACGACGACGTGATCGGTCACGCGGCTAAGGTACGCAGGGTCGAGCAGCGGAAAGGACGCACCATGAGCGCCGAGGCAGCAGAGGCTTCCGAACCCCAGGGGCCAGAGCGCCGCACCACCGCGGGCAAAGCCGAAATCTTGAAGGCGCGACGCGCTAACGCCGCCACTCGCCGCCAGGAAGCGATCGACAAGCAGCACGCCAAGGGCAAGATGACCGCCCTCGAGCGCATCGAGGCTTTTCTCGACGAGGGTTCCTTCCAGCAGATCGACGGACTCACGCGTCACCGCTCCCACAACTTCGGACTGCAGAAGAACCGCCCCTTCGGCGACGGCGTCATCACCGGATACGGAACCGTCGATGGTCGCCCAGTCTGCGTATTCGCCCAGGACTTCACCGTCTTCGGCGGCTCACTCGGCGAGGTCTTCGGCGAGAAGATCGTCAAGATCATGGATCTAGCGATGAAGACCGGCTGCCCGGTGATCGGCCTCAACGATTCCGGTGGCGCCCGCATTCAAGAAGGCGTTGTTTCCCTGGGCCTGTACGGCGAGATCTTCCGCCGCAACGTCCAGGCTTCGGGAGTCATCCCGCAGATCTCGGTGATCATGGGACCGTGCGCCGGCGGCGCTGTTTACTCCCCGGCCATCACCGACTTCACCGTGATGATCGATCAGACCTCGCACATGTTCATCACCGGGCCGGATGTCATCAAGACGGTCACCGGCGAGGACGTGACCTTCGAAGACCTCGGTGGCGCCCGCACCCACAACAGCACGTCGGGTGTGGCGCATTACATGGCCAGCGATGAGAACGACGGCCTGGACTACGTCCGCTCGCTGCTGTCCTACCTGCCGAGCAACAACCTCTCCGACGCTCCGGTGTTCCCCACCGAGGTCCACATGGAGTTCACGGACGAGGATTACTCGCTCGATTCGATCATCCCGGACTCCCCGAATCAGCCGTACGACATGCACCGCATCCTCGAGGCGATTTTGGACGAGGACGAGTTCCTCGAGACCCAGCCGCTGTTCGCTCCGAACATGATTACCGGCTTCGGTCGCATCGAAGGCCACGCAGTGGGCATCGTCGCCAACCAACCGATGCAGTTCGCCGGCACCTTGGACATCGATGCTTCCGAGAAGGCAGCCCGCTTCGTGCGGACATGCGATGCGTTCAACGTCCCGGTCCTGACTTTCGTGGACGTCCCGGGCTTCCTGCCCGGCACCGAGCAGGAGTGGAACGGCATCATCCGCCGCGGCGCCAAACTCATCTACGCCTACGCCGAAGCAACGGTTCCGCTTCTCACCGTCATCACCCGCAAGGCCTACGGCGGTGCCTACGACGTCATGGGCTCCAAGCACCTGGGAGCCGACATCAACCTCGCCTGGCCCACCGCCGAGATCGCCGTCATGGGCGCGCAGGGCGCGGTCAACATCCTCTACCGCAAGGAACTTGCCGAAGCAGAGGATCCCGACACCCGCCGCACCGAACT
>CAJXUJ010000101.1 GCA_913061025.1 uncultured Actinomycetes bacterium
TCACCATCGATCTCCGCCACGATCTTGCCGTCGTACATCACCAGGATCCGGTCCGACAGACCCATGACCTCGTCGAGTTCCGCGGAAACAAGCAGCACACCGGCACCGTCGTCTCGAGCTTTGACAATCTGCGAGTGGATGAACTCGATGGATCCGACATCCACACCGCGCGTGGGCTGAGATGCGATGAGCAGGCTCGGGTTGGCCGCGAGTTCGCGCGCAATGACAACCTTCTGCTTGTTACCGCCGGATAGCGACTGCGCCGTGGTTTGAATCGACGGAGTTCGGACGTCGTAGTCCTTCACAAGCGTGGTGGCGAGCTGGTTGACAGCCTTGGAGTTTCGGACACCGCGGGTGGCAAACTCCGGCTCATCGAAGCGATTCAGGACCATGTTGTCGGCGATCGAGTACGGGCCGACCACACCGTCCTTCTCGCGGTCTTCTGGTACGTGCCCCACACCCATCTCATGGATGGCGTGCGGTGTGGAACCAAGGGCGTCCTTGCCACTGATCATGACCGACGATGCTTGGTATTTGCGAAGACCGGTGAGCGCTTCGACCAACTCGCGCTGGCCGTTGCCCTCCACACCTGCGATGCCGACGATTTCTCCCGCACGCACATGGAGCGAGACGTCGTCCACGGCAGGGAGCCCATGCCCGCCTTCGACGGTCAGGTCCTTTACATCGAGAACAACGTCACCCGGGCGAGCGGGCTTCTTATCCACTCGAAGGAGCACGCTGCGGCCCACCATCATCTGGGCAAGGCCAGCCTGGTCGGTCTGGTCAGGAGTGGTGGTGCCGACCACTTCACCGCCGCGGAGCACCTCGATGGTGTCCGCGATCGCGAGGACCTCTCGCAGTTTGTGGGTGATGAAAATGACGGCCACGCCGTTGTCCGCGAAGCCACGCATGACCTTCAGGAGCTCATCTGTTTCTTGCGGGGTCAACACCGCCGTGGGCTCGTCCATGATGAGGATCTCGGCCTTGCGGTAGAGAGCCTTGAGAATCTCCACCCGCTGCTGGGCGCCCACGGGCAGGTCCTCGACTTTGGCGTTGACATCGACCTTGAGGCCGTACTCCTCGGAGAGTCGAGCGACCTCGGCGGTGGCCTTCTTCATGTTGACGAAGATCGAGCGGTGCGGCTCGTCCCCCAGGATGACGTTCTCGGCGACCGTGAAGACCGGCACGAGCTGGAAGTGCTGGTGGACCATGCCGATGCCGCGACGGATGGCATCGCGCGGACCTTTGAGCTTGACCGGCGTGCCGTTGAGCAGGATCTCGCCCTCGTCGGGGTCGTAAAGGCCGTAGATCATCTTCACCAGGGTCGACTTACCCGCACCGTTCTCCCCGAGGAGCGCGACGATCTGACCCTTGTGGATCGTGAGATCGACGTTGTTGTTCGCAACAACGCCAGGAAAGCGCTTGGTGATGCCGCGCGCTTCGAGGACGGGAGTCCCCGACGGATCGTAAGAAGGCATAGTTCTCCCCTATTCCTTCTCGTACGGTTTACCGACGGCTGCGGGTGGCTTGATGCGTCCAGACACGATCGCCAACAGCACGATCGTCAGGATGTAGGGCAGCATGTTGATGAACTGCTGCGGGATTGCGATGATCTCGTCGGCCTGAAGCTGGCTGGCAAGCCCGTTCGCAAGGCCGAAGAACAGCGCCGCGGCGAGGGCGCCGATCGGGTTCCAGGCGCCGAAGATCATGATGGCAAGAGCGGTGAAGCCGCGACCGGCGGTGAGGCCGCGCTCGAAGGTGCTGGCCGCCTCGATCGAAAGGTAGGCACCCGCGAGACCCGCGAGGCCACCGGCAAGGGTGACGTTGAGGAAGCGGGTCCGCTGGACGTTGATGCCCGAGGTGTCCGCCGAGCCTGGCTTTTCACCAACGGATCGGGTGCGCAGACCCCAGATGGTCTTGAACAAAAGGATCCACAGCAGGAACGCGGTCAAGATAGCGGCGTAGGTGAAAAGACCGTTGTCGAAGAAGACCGGACCGATCAGTGGAATGTCCGCGAGGATCGGGATACGCAGCGTGGGTGTGATCGCGGGCAGTACGTAGCCCTGCGAATAGAAGAACGACGTCAGACCGGTCGCGATGATGTTGATGATGGTGCCCGCGATGATCTGATCCATCTTCCAGGTGACCGCACCTGTGGCGAGGAACGCGCCCATGATCATGCCGGTGCCGACGCCGATCATGGTTCCCAAGATCAGGTTGCCGGTGATAGCCGCACCGAAGAAGCCGGCGAACGCACTCATCAGCATCTGACCTTCGATGCCGATATTGATGATGCCGCTGCGTTCACAGATGATGCCGACCATCGCGGCGAGGATCAACGGAACCGCGTAGCGCAATGAGAACGACAAGACCGAGACGGTGCGGGTTTCATCATTTACGAACGCGACGATGATGCCCGCGAAAATCGCGATGGCGAGGGTGTAGGCATAACGAGCTCTCATGCGCCACCCCAACCCGAGCTAACGGTGGTCTGCTTCATCGCCTTGTTGCGGAACAACAGCCGGCCGACTATCGGCGCCGCGACGAAGAGCAGCGTCAAGGCGAGGATGACGTCAACCACTTCGGGCTCGATGCCCGTTTCGAACTGCAGTGTTGCCGCGCCCGCACGCAGGGTGCCGACGAGCAGGGCCGCAGGGATCGTTGCCAGTGGGTTCGCTCGAGCAAGCAGCGCGATGGTGATGCCATCGAAGCCGAGCCCGGCGTTGAAGGTGGGCTCGAAGCGACCGGTGATACCGAGGGTCTCGACCGCTCCGCCCATGCCGGCGAGCGCCCCGCTGACGGCCATCGCCAGGAAGATCGTCTTCTTGACACCGATGCCGGCGTAGTTCGCAGCACTGGGGTTCATGCCAACGGTGTTGAACCGGAAACCCTGGGTGGTGCGGGCAAGGAACCACCCGAAGAAGAGAGAGACGAAGAGAGCTATGACGAAACCGGAGGGCACGATCCCGATGTCCGGGAGCGCGGCGGTGTCGGAGATTGCGGGAGTGCGGGTGAGCGGCTGGTCAGGTTCCTTGAGCGGACGGCTCGCGAGGTAGTCGACCAGTGCGATCGCCACGGCGTTCAGCATGATCGTGGTGATGACCTCGGAGACGCTGCGATAGGCGCGCAGCACGCCGGCGATCGACGCCCAGGCCGCTCCGCACAGCATGCCGAAGGCGATCGCGAACGGAATGTGGATGATCGCCGGCATCGTGAAGTTGTAACCGGCCCAGGCGGCACCGATGGCGCCCACGAGGAGTTGGCCTTGAGCACCGATGTTGAACAGGCCGGTGCGCAGACCAACCGTGACCGCGAGACCGGTCAAGATCAACGGAGTGGACTTCTCCATCACTCGCATGAGGCCATCGGCATCGCCGAGCGCAGCCGAGAACAGCACCCAATAGGCGGTCAGCGGGTTGACGCCCTGGAACCAGATGAGGATGCCGCCGATGGCGAAAGCGAGAAGAACCGAGGCGAGCGGCAGGACGATCGCCTGCAGCCGGGTCCATCGCCCAGCGCGCTGCGGATCGGGGTCGGTAAACCCGAGATCAGTTTGCGCGGGATCGGTTACGGACATGGCGCTGAATCTTTGCACATGGTGCTCAGTGCGCGGTGTGTGTTGGACATATCTCCGACGGAATCACGAGGGCTTGTGGAAGAGACGAGGGCGGGAGCGACCAAAGCCGCTCCCGCCCCCTTCGAACGTCGATTTCTCAACGGTCGATCTGACTAACTAGTTCTCCAGCAGGGCGAGGCCACCGGTCTCGATGGAGCCATCGGCCAGTCCGGCGATGACCTCTTCCATCTGAGCCTTGACGTCGTCCGGAACGGCACCCTCGGTGTCGTGGTACGGAGCCAGTCCGGTCGGGCCGAAGAAGTTGCCGCCCGGGAAGGCGCCGTCGTAGGACAGGAGCACGAGCTCCTCGGTGCCCTGGACGAGCTTCTTCTCGGCCGAGGTCAGCAGACAGCCAGCAGCCTGCGGAACGGTGAAGTACTGATCGATGTCAACACCGATGCAGAACACGCTCTCACCAGCGCCCGGATCCTTGGCGATCTCGATCAGACCACCGTTACCGGTGTTGCCACCAGCGGCGAAGATGATGTCCGCGCCCTGGTCGAGCTGCTTGCGGGATTCCGCTGCGCCCCACTCGGGATCGTTGAACGCGTTGTTCGGCTCGTGGTAAACGAGCGTGACCTCAACGTCCGGATTCGCCGCTTCCGCGCCGACCTTGTAGCCCTCACCGAACAGCTTCACCGGCGGAACGGTGTCGGTGCCAAGCACGGCGCCGATCTTGTTCGTCTGGGTCATCAGGCCAGCGAGGTAGCCGGCCGCGTAGCCCGCACGATCCTCGTTGAAGACCAGACCGGTCAGGTTCGGGATCTCCTCGCCCTGGAACTGGTCAACACCGACGAAGTCGATGTCCGGGTACTCGGCTGCAGCAGCCACGGTCGCCTCAGCCATCAAGAAGCCGACGGTAACGATGGTGTCGTAGTCCTTCGACGCGAACTGGCCGATGTTGTTGGCGTAGTCCTTGGGATCGACGGTCTCGACGTACTTGGCGAAGCCCCCGACCTTCTCGGCAGCGAGCTGGGTGCCTTCCCACGCGGCCTGGTTGAACGACTTGTCGTCCACCTTGCCGGTGTCGGTCACCAGACCGATGCAGTAGTTCTCCGGAGCGGCGCAGTTGCTGTCGTCGGTGGTGGGGCCAGCAGGCGCCTCTTCCTCCGCAGCAGCCTCTTCCTCGACGGTCTCCTCAGCGGCTTCCTCGGTGGTCTCCTCGGCCGCTGCCGTTTCCTCGGCGGTGGACTCGGCGGCGTCGCCACCGGAGTCACTGGAGCAGCCGGCGAGCACAAGAGCCGCGGCCGCGAAGCCCGCGACCAATAGCTTGCGATGCATGCACATGCCTTTCTGTCGGGTCTTCGGCGTCGAGATACGACGACGAAGCGTTCGTGTGCCCTGACAGTAATCGTCTGGTGTTACGCATTGGGCAGTGGCGCGAGAAAAACGCACACTCTCAATCAACTTGTAACACGAATGACCGTCGAGTTGTTACGGATGTGACGTGTGTGACAGCACATGTTCAGAACGAAACGCGCGCACT
>CAJXUJ010000102.1 GCA_913061025.1 uncultured Actinomycetes bacterium
GCCTCACACTCGTTGGGCTTGAGGTGGCCCTGGAGGACCTCACCGCTGCGACACAGTGGCGACTCGACTGTCGTGATGCCGGTGACGTTGAAACGCTTCTCTGCGTCGTAGGCCTCGTACTTCTCCGATAGCTGCCAACCGGATTGGGGAATGACCCCGATTCCCCTCCACGCCCGATCGCAGGTGCTGAAGACATCTCGCACCACGGCTTGTGCCGCCGGATTGCCGGCGGACTGCACGGCCCGCGGGTAGGCGTTCTCGAGTTCCGCACGGCCCTCCTCGAGCTGGCGGATCGTCTTGCGGATTCCCTCAAGCACGTCGAGGGGTTCGAATCCGGTGACCACGATTGGCACCCGGTACCGCTCTACGAGGGGCTCGTACTCACTCATGCCCATAACGGTGCACACGTGTCCCGCCGCCAGGAATCCCTGTACGCGCCGCTGAGGAGATTCCATGATTGCCGTGATGGCTGGAGGCACGAGGACGTGCGAGACCAGGAGCGAGAAGTTGTCCAATCCCAACTGCTCGGCCATCTTGACGGTCATTGCGTTGGCGGGGGCGGTTGTCTCGAACCCGATCCCGAAGAAGACCACCTGCTTGTCCGGGTTGTCCTGCGCTATCCGTACAGCGTCCAGTGGGGAGTAGACGATCCGAACATCTCCACCGTTGCTCTTCACGCCGAAGAGGTCGGTCGTAGAACCCGGCACTCGGATCATGTCGCCGAATGAGCAGAAGATGACGTCCGGCTGCTGAGCGATGGCGAGGGCTCGATCGATCATTTCCAGTGGAGTAACGCACACGGGGCATCCGGGGCCGTGAATGAGTTCGACGCCATCAGGCAGGAGTTGGTCAATGCCATTCCTAATGATCGTGTGCGTCTGACCGCCGCAGACTTCCATGAGAGCCCACGGTTGGGTCACAGTGCGTGCAATGTCCTGCAGGATTCGCTGAGCTGCGTCTGGGTCGTTGAACTCGTCTAGGTACTTGACGGGCATGACTACCTCGCGTCGAAAGTCGGGTTGAGTTCTTCGTCGAGGATCCCCACGCTCTTCATTAGGTCGAGGGTCTCCAGTGCCGACTTCTCATCGAGCTTCGTCAGCGCGAATCCGACATGAACGATCGTGTAATCGCCGATGACGACGTCTGGGACGTAGGCGAGACAGACCTCCTTACGCACTCCACCGAAGTCGACCGAAGCCATGCGTGTGCCGTCTGTCTCCCAGATGTCCTCGACCTTGCCTGGCACTCCAAGACACATCCTGAATCTTCCTCTCCTGGTTGGTCAGCCGCTCCGCCAGCGGAGCGCTCCCCCTCCTGCTGCGACCGCGACCTGACCTAGGGCCAGGCCACCGTCATTGGGTGGCACTACTCGGTGTGTGAGGACCCCGAAACCCTCCTGGACAAGATTGCCCTGCAAATAGCTCGTTAGCACCCGATTTGCGAAAACTCCTCCGGTCAAACCTGCGGTCGCTACGCCCGTTTGCTCCCGGACGAGTACCGCGCAGCGGGTGAGCCCAGCGGCCAGCGCCTGGTGGAATCCGTGGGCGATCCCCGCAATGGGCTGGCCAGCCCGCAGCGCCTCGATGAGCCCCTGAATCAGCGGGGAGCTGTCGAGTTGCCAACCCCCTCCCGCGTCGATGATCGCCGGTTCCGGCAGGACCACCGGCTCAGAGCCCAGCGCTATGGCTTCGAGTTCGATCGCCGCCTGCCCTTCGTACTGCACCTCATGGCAGACGTCCAACAGGCTGCTCGCCGCATCGAAGAGCCGTCCGGCGCTAGACGTCGGGATGCAGGATGTTCCCTTGGTCAGCATCGAACGGAGTAGTGATTGGTTCTGTCCAAGGGACCCGATGCTGGGGATGTCGTCTTCCCAGGTCATGTCGCTGGCGAGAAGGTACGAGGCGGCGATCCGGTCCGGATGCTTGGTCGCGGCATCGCCCCCCGGGAGGAGGATGGGCGTGAGGTGTGCGTAGCGGACGGCTTCGCGGTAGCCGCCGACCAGGATCTCCCCTCCCCAGATGGTCCCGTCCAGTCCGTATCCGGTTCCGTCCAACGCAATGGCGAGTACCGGTGTGACTGGGTCGACTTCATGTTCGACCAGTAGCGATGCCATATGCGCGTGATGGTGTTGAACGCCGAAATGATCGATGTCTCGCTCGCGAGCAAAGCGTGAGGCCCACTGAGCAGAGAGGTAACCCGGGTGGAGATCGCTGATGATGCTGCGCGGGGTGATCCGTTGGATGTCCACCAGGGTCGTGATGGTCGATTCGAGAACACCGAGAGTCTCCAGGCTCGAGGTATCTCCAATGTGTTGACTCACCCACGCGTACTCGCCGTCGGAGACACATGCCGTCGCTTTCAGTTCTCCGCCAACGGCTACACAGTGCGAGCCTGGTAACGGCAGCGGTAGCGAAGTTGGCGCTGAGCCACGACTTCGACGAATGGGTTGCGGAACGTGCTCGATGAAGCGAATCACAGAGTCGTCGCACGGGAGATGAATTCGTCGGTCGTGGTGGACGAAGGAATCGGCGAGGCCGGACAGTCGGAGTTCGGCTTCTACCGGGTCGATGCAGATGGGTTCGTCACTGAGATTGCCACTCGTCATCACCAGCACCTCGGGAGCGCCGAATTCGAAAAGCAAGTGATGGATCGGGGCGTAGGGGAGCATCACGCCGATGGAACCGTTGCCCGGGGCCACGGAACGGTGCAGTTGCTCGTCGCGTGCCGTCCCAACGACGATAGGCGCGCCAGGTGACTGCAACGTCGATGTCTCAAGATCGTCGATGTCCACGATGGAGTGAGCAATCGAAACATCACGGGCCATGACGGCAAAGGGCTTAGGGCCTCGGGCCTTGCGTCGACGAAGTGTGGCAACTGCATCGACATCTCGAGCATTGCATGCGAGGTGATACCCGCCGACGCCTTTGATAGCAACGATTCGCCCAGAGGTGAGTTCCGACGCAGCCTCGCGCAGGCGCTCGAGGCCTCCGGTGATCTGTGGCCCGCATTGGGGACACGCAGTGGGCTGAGCGTGGTAGCGGCGACCTCCCGGATCTTCATAGTCGATGCGACATTCAGCGCACAGTGGGAAATCGACCATGGTCGTGTGTTCGCGGTCGTACGGCAATCCAGTCGTAATGGTGAATCGTGGCCCGCAATCGGTGCAGGCGATGAACGGGTATCGGTAGCGCCGGTCGTTGGGATCGGCCATCTCTTGCAGGCACTGTGAGCAGACGGCGGTATCAGGTGGGATCGTCGTGCGACCTCCGTGATCGAAGCTTTCGGAGATCGTGAATGTGTCGGGAAACCGGACTGGGCTAGAGATCGTCTCGATCATGATCTCGTCGACTCGCGCCATGGGCGGGGGGCTGTCGAGTCTGCGGATGAAGGCATCGATGGCAGGACCTTCACCGTGAACCTGCACGTAGACACCGGAAGGACCGTTCGCTACCGAACCTGTCACGCCCGTTTCCATAGCTGCTCGGTAGACGAAGGGCCGGAAGCCGACGCCCTGCACGATTCCGCGGATGCGGATGCTCCGGCTGATCATTCCGTTGGTACTTCCCAGAAAACGACGCGGTTGTTACCCGAGTCGGCGATCGCGAGTACGTCATTGCACAGGCCCAGGCCGTAAGGCCAACACATGGAGTCGGGGGTCACTGCCTTCCAGCGGTTCTCGCCATTGGAATCCATATCCGGTTGTCCGAGAACGGCATCTGCTCCAGGCATCGAGCCGGACAAAGGGCGCGTGTTCCACAGAAGTATTCGATTGTTCGAAGTGTCGGCCACGAAGAGGCGGGTTCCGTCCGTCGCGACGGAGTACGGAAAGCGAAGACGCTGAGAACCCTGTGGCCTGTTCTTGAATTCATCGAATGAAGATTGATCCGCCTGGCCGATGACCACCGACGCATGGTCACCGTCGGATTCCGGTGGCACGTTCCACCCCAGGACTCGGTGATCGCCGGCGTCGGCGACGAAGAACGCGGAATCGTCACCACAGATCGCGTGCGGCCATCGGAAGGTATTGACTGCGATTCCTCCGCGGTTGTCCAGGCGATCCGCGGGATCGTCCTGTCCGATGAGGATGTCGGCTGGCGTATTGGGTTCTGGCAACGAAGCCGAGCGCCATCCGAGAAGTCGGCGATTGCCGGTGTCGGCAACCCAGAACACGCCATCGATCGAGGCGAACCCGAACGGCCAATAGAAGGTCCTCAGGCTTGGTTCACCGCCGGCGTTCTCAGCCACGGATTCCCAACGTTGTTGCCCCAGGAGCCAGGTGGGTTCGGCAAAGTCGACGGTTGGTATCCCATCCCAAGCGATGAGCCGGTGATGCCAAGCATCGGCAACCACGAGATTTCCGTCGATTACATCGACACCCGTGGGCAGGTACATCCCACGACGCTTGCTCGTGCCTCCGGCAGCGGGGCCTTCGCTGTGTTGATCGGGCTGGCCGAGAACGACATCGGCAGGTTGGCCGTCGGATGTCGGGAAGGAATGCCAAATCAGGATCCGATGGTTGCCGGTGTCAGCAACGACGACGCGCTCTCCGTCATGCCACACCCCTCGAGGTGCGTACATAAGGCCCGGCTCGGCCGCGGCAGGCGGCAGCATCAGACCGCCGGGGGACTCACCACCGAGGGTCCGGATCGGACGAGCGCTCGTACCGAACGTCGACCACGGGGAGGTCATGCGTCGGGAGCCCCCACACGGATGGTGTCAAGGCCGATGAAGGTTCCTTCGACCACCTCGCGAACGTCCGACAATCCTGGAACCCGCTGCCGGATCACGCCCATAATCTCGTCTTTGGTCTCCTGGGACGGGGCGCTGCATCCGGTGCCGAAGCGAACGTAAGCGACGTCGCCTTCGACCCGATCGACGTCCAGTTCGACGGAACTGGTGACCAGGTACGGCCGAATACCTTCGATCACTCGCAGAACGTCAAGTGTTCGATCTGTCCGGATGAGTCCATGAGAGACGAACAAGGCCATGACTTCCGGGGTATCGACGGCTT
>CAJXUJ010000103.1 GCA_913061025.1 uncultured Actinomycetes bacterium
CCGCTGGCCGAACACCTCCCGGATCTTGGTGACCTCGAGGAGGTCATGGACTCGATCGGTGGATAGTCCCGAAGAGGGCATCCGCCTGCAGAAGGTGCTCGCACAGGCCGGCATCGCGAGTCGGCGGGCGGCTGAGGCCTTGATCGCCGAGGGCCGCGTGAGCGTGGACGGTCAGACGGTCACCGAACTCGGCACCCGGGTTGATCCGGTGAGTGCTGTGATCCACGTGGACGGGGAACGTGTGCCCACCGCCCCGGGGCTCGTGGTCGTGGCCATGAATAAGCCGCGCGGTGTGGTGACGGCGATGTCCGACGATCGGGGTCGTGAGTGCGTCGGTGATCTCGTTGCCGTTCGCGAGGAACGCCTCTTCCACGTTGGTCGCCTCGACGCCGATACCGAGGGTCTGCTGCTGCTAACCAACGATGGCGAACTCGCCAACCGACTCGGGCACCCCAGTCACGAGGTGGCCAAGACCTATCGCGCCACGGTTCGCGGCTCGATCAGCAAGCAGGCGATTCGCGACCTTAGGACGGGAGTGGAGTTGGAGGACGGCCCGATCGCCTGCGACAAGATCCGGGTGATTCAACGCGTGGGTGACCGCAGCCTGGTCGAAGTGGTGCTTCATTCGGGGCGGAACAGGATCGTGCGTCGGATGCTGGACTTCGTCGGTTACCCGGTCATCGACCTCGTACGCACCGACATCGGCCCGATCTCTCTCGGTCACCTGAAGCCAGGCCACGTGCGCGAGATCGAGGGCGCCGAATTGCGCGCGCTCTACACCGCTGTCGGTATGTGACATCAGGATGCGCATCGCTACGCTCGGGGGCCGCAGGGAGGGAAACCATGGCTGACATCCGCATGTGCGGTATACGCGGTGCCACGTGTCTCGAGAACGACGACGCAGATGAGATGTTCGCCGCGGTAGGGGAGCTCCTCGGCGAGATGCTTGGCCGCAACTCGGTGTCGCCCGATGATGTTGTCAGTGTCATCTTGACCTGCACACCCGACCTCACGAGTGCGTTTCCAGCCGCTGGCGCGCGGGCATTCGGCCTGGTGGACACCCCGCTGATGTGCGCCCAGGAAATGAACGTCGACGGTGCTCTTGCCAAGGTTGTTCGAGTTCTAGCGCACGTCGAGACCACCACACCGCGCAGTGAGATCCAGCACGTTTACCTCCGCGGCGCGGAAGTCCTGCGGCAGGACCTTCAGCAAGAACCACGGACATGAGCACCGAGGCAATAGAAGGTCCGGTACTCGTCGTCGGGACCGGACTCATCGGAACATCGATTGCGCTGGCCCTCACAAGGGCCGGTGTGGACGTCGTGCTCGAGGACGCGAACGCCTCGGCCCTGCAGGAGGCCGTCTACCGAGGAGCGGGGTCGGTGCTGGCCGATCAGATTCCCGCACTGGTGGTGGTCGCGGTGCCGCCGAGCGTGGCGGCCCAGGAACTCGCCAACGCCTCGCAGCGATTCGTCGAGGCAACAATCACCGACACCACATCGGTCAAGGGTCGTGTGCTGGACGACGCCATCACCCGGGGAGCGGACCCGCACCGACTCGTGGGCGGACACCCGATGGCCGGTCGCGAATCCTCCGGCCCCGGGGCCGCGCGGGCGGATCTGCTCGATGATCGGCTCTGGATCATTACGCCCACCGGTCACGAGGGCGAAGAACACCTGGCCCGCGTCCGTCGCCTGATCGCGACCTGCGGTGCCTCGGTCGAGGAGATGGATGCCGCCGAGCACGACGCTGCCGTGGCCCTGGTCTCGCATGCGCCTCAGGTGGTGGCATCAAGCCTGGCATCGGTGCTTGTTGACGAGCCTGCCGCACGGATCCAGATTGCGGGTCAAGGCCTTGCCGACACCACCCGCATCGCCGGATCGGATACCGATTTGTGGGTGCAGATCCTGCGCGCCAATGCCGGGCCGGTGGCCGGGGTGTTGGAATCCGTTATTGAGGCCATCCAGCAGGCGGCGTCTGCACTCGAAGCGTCGTCGTCGGGAGCGTCGTCGTCGGAAAGTAACGCCGGAGACGACGGGGAGGACGAATCGCTTGCTGACGTCCTGCGCCGCGGCAAGGAAGGGCGCTCCCGTCTACCCGGTAAGCACGGCACCGCGGCCACCCGTTATGCGGTGGTGCCGGTGATGGTCGAGGACAAGCCCGGCGAACTGGCGAGACTGTTCGTGGCCGCCGGTGACCTCGACATCAACTTGGAGGACGTGCGCATCGAACACGTCCTGGGTCGTCCGAGTGGTCTGGTCGATCTCTTCGTGCGGCCGGAGGTGCGCGACGGACTCGTCGAGGGTTTGGAAAACGCCGGATTCGATGTCCGGGCCTAGCGACGAGGGGACCGGCGTACGCTTGCCAGTCGTGTCCCCCCACCTGGTCATCGCGATAGACGGACCCGCCGGTTCGGGTAAGTCGTCCGTGAGCAAAGCCGTTGCTTCCCGGTTGGGCTTGGCCTACCTGGACACCGGTGCGATGTATCGGGCGGTGACCTGGGCCGTTCTTGACGCGGGGATCGACCCCGATGACGCCGCCGCGGTCGCGTACTTGATCGATGGCGCGGATTCCCCGGCCCTGGAGTCCGGAACCGACCCGGCTAACCCGACGATCATGGTCAACGGCACCGACGTCGCCGGCCCCATCCGTGGGGACGAGGTCACCGGTGCGGTCAGTGCGGTGAGCGCTGTGCCGGTGTTGCGCGAGCACCTCGTGCAGTTGCAGCGTCGTTATGCATCCGACAGCGCCGCAGGGATCGTGGTGGAAGGACGCGACATCGGATCGGTCGTGCTGCCCGATGCCGATCTCAAAGTGTTCTTGACCGCCGATCCGAGCGTACGGGCGCAGCGCCGTGCTGCCGAAACCCAGGCAACAGAACAGTCCCACGTGTCCGCCACCGAAGAAGCCCTGCGGGCCCGCGACGCGAAGGATTCCTCGCGAGCCGTCTCACCGCTCACCCGCGCCGACGGGGCGGTCGAACTCGACACCACCGATCTAACCTTCGAGGAAGTCGTCGACGCCGTCGTTCGCCTCGCGCAAGAAGCAAAGTAACGCAATGGCCTTCACCCGCGCCGCGCACGCTCGCAACCTCGTCGGACCGATCATCCGGTCGACCTATCGGATTACCTGCGTCAACGCCGAAGCAGTGCCGCATCAGGGTGCGGTGGTGATCGTGTGCGACTGGAACAACATCGCGGCACCGGCCGTCCTCAAGGCCGCGCTGCCGCGACCGGTGCACGTGTGGGCCGATGGACCGGCCGGTGTGCCGGGGCCATTGATGTCGGTCACCGGTGATCTCGCCATGCCGGTCACCCGATTGGGTCTCGACGTGGTTTCCCGCGCAACTCGGATGCTGGAGGACGGTGAGGCCGTCGCGGCGATCGGTGTCGCAGACCTGGGATACGCGCTTGCTCGCTCGGGCGCACCGGTGCTGCCCGTCCATATTCACGCGCCAACCACCAAGCGACCAACCGATCCTCCCACGAGGAAGGCCGACATCTCTGTCATTGTCGGGGATCTGCAGCCGTGTCCGGAGTACGTAAACGTGGCACCCGCGACGCGGGCCAGCGTGCGCGAGGCGGGTGAGTGGGCGCGCCAAGTGCTCGTGGATTCGGCTTCTTCAACTGCACGTGAGACGGAGCGCCCCCATGACCAATGAGTTTCCCGATAGCGAGGAGTTCGCCGGCGACGAGGCCTCCGAGAACGTTGCGCTGTGGGACGCCGACGAGTCCCTAGACGATGTCGGTGACGAGGCGGCCCTCGCCGAGCAGGCCGAAGCCGCAGCGCGTGCGGAGTTCGGGGATCTCGAAGCAGAGCTCTCCGACATGGAGCGGGCCGCGGGCAGCGCGCAGCTACCCACGTTGGCGATCATCGGTCGCCCCAACGTCGGTAAATCGACCCTGGTTAACCGCATCCTCGGCCGGAGGGAAGCGGTAGTCGAAGACGTCCCCGGTGTTACGCGTGACCGCGTCTCCTACGACGCCGAGTGGAACGGCAAGCACTTCCTGGTGATGGACACCGGCGGCTGGGACACCAAGGCTCGCGGACTAGGCGGACAGATTGCTGGCCAAGCTAAGCGTGCACTCACTGAGGCAGACGCAGTGCTGTTTGTTATCGACGCCACGGTCGGTGCGACTGATGCCGACGAAGAAGTCGCGAAGGTCCTGCAACGCGCAGACGTGCCCGTCATGGTGGTCGCGAACAAGTCCGATGATGCCGAAACCGAACTCGCGGCTGCGGCGCTGTGGTCACTTGGCCTCGGTGAGCCGTTCCCGACCTCAGCGCTGCACGGCCGTCGCGCCGGCGATCTGCTCGATGCAATCGTGGAAATGCTGCCGGAGAAGGGCAAGGGTATTGGGCGCGAGGGTGGCCCTCGGCGAGTGGCCCTCATTGGTCGGCCCAACGTCGGAAAGTCCTCGCTGCTCAACACGCTTGCGGGTAGTGAGCGCGCGGTGGTGGACAACGTCGCAGGAACAACCGTCGATCCGGTTGATGAACTCGTGGATATCAAGGGCACCTGGTGGTGGTTCGTCGACACCGCCGGTGTGCGCCGTAAGGCCAAGCAAGCTTCCGGCCATGAGTACTACGCAACATTGCGCACCCAGGCCGCTTTGGAGCGTTCCGAGGTTGCGATCGTGCTGATCGATGCCTCCGAGCCGGTGAGCGAGCAGGACGTACGGATCCTTTCGATGGCGGTGGATGCCGGTCGGGCCCTCGTGCTGGCCTTCAACAAGTGGGATTTGGTGGGGGAGGACCGACGACGCTACCTGGATCGGGAAATCGACCGCGATCTCGCGATGGTCGCCTGGGCACCGCGCGTGAACGTCTCCGCGCTCACCGGCCGTCACATAGACAAACTCACCACCGCCCTTGACGACGCTCTTGAAGGTTGGGAGACGCGCGTTTCGACCGGGCGCCTGAACAAGTTCTTCGCCGATCTCACCGCTGCGCATCCGCACCCGGTTCGCGGTGG
>CAJXUJ010000104.1 GCA_913061025.1 uncultured Actinomycetes bacterium
GCCGAGGTTCGTGCCGGGGACGCGTGTCCGTCGTGCGGTGCTGCGGTGGAGATCGCACGAGGCATCGAGATTGGTCACATCTTCCAACTGGGTCGCAAGTACGCGGAGGCACTGGGTCTTCAGGTGCAGGATGAGTCCGGCGAACTTGTCACCGTGACCATGGGCTCCTACGGCATCGGGGTCTCCCGGGCGGTTGCGGCGATCGCCGAGCAGCACCACGACGACAAGGGTCTTATCTGGCCGCGCGAGGTCGCACCAGCGGACATCCATCTGATCGCCACCGGCAAGGACGATTCGATCTTCGAGTTCGCCGAGCAGCTCGCGTCGTCGTTGTCCGAAGCCAACGTGCGTGTGCTGTTCGACGACCGCCGAGGAGTGTCTCCCGGTGTGAAGTTCAACGATTCCGAACTGATCGGCGTTCCGACGATCGTCGTGGTTGGTCGCGGTCTGGCCGACGGCAAGGTCGAGGTGAAGGATCGGGCGACCGGAGAGCGCGAGGACGTCAGCGTCGACAACGTTGTCGAGCACGTGGTGTCCATCGTTCGGTCGTAGTACGTGGTCGATCTCGATGTTCTGATCTGGCTCGCGCTCGCTGCCTTGTTGGCGGGCTGGGTGGATGCGGTTGCCGGCGGGGGAGGGCTCCTCCAAGTTCCGGCACTGTTGCTGGGCCTCCCGGGTCCGGGCGTTCAGGCACTCGGAACCAACAAGGTCGCCAGCGTCTTCGGTACCGCTGCCGCCACCGGCACCTATCTACGCAAGGTTCGACCCGACCTGCGAGCGGCGCTCCCCATGGCGGGATTGGCATTCGTCGGTTCATTGGCGGGTGCTGCGACGGCATCGTCGTTGCCCGAAGACATCTTTCGGCCGGTCATCATCGCGCTACTGATCGGAGCGTGGGTGTGGGTGGCGGTGAGTCCGGCGATGGGTTCCCAAGACCGTTTGCGCTTCGCCGGTCGCAAACATGTTGCTATAGCCGGACTTGCCGGAGCGGTGATCGGCTTCTACGACGGACTGCTGGGTCCCGGCACCGGATCGTTCCTGCTCATCGTGTTGGTCGGGTTGCTCGGTTACTCGTTCCTGTCCGCATCGGTCACCGCAAAGATCGTGAACCTCGGCACCAACATTGCGGCGATCATCATCTTTGGTTTCGGTGGGTACATCTGGTGGCAGGTCGGTCTAGTGATGGCCGCCTTCAACGTGATCGGTGCCGTGGTGGGTGCGCGGATGGCGCTGCGACGGGGCAGCGGTTTCGTGCGAATCGTGTTCTTGGTGATCGTCGCCGTGCTGATCGTGCGGCTGGCGTTCGGCTGGTGACCGGGTCCGGCGTTGACTACGTCGGGAAAGCTTGGCTGGCAGCGCCCCACTGGATGGCGTCCCGAGCCGACGCCTGAGCGCTGGCAATCGCCCATCGGCGATCATCGCCCTCGGTGACCGCGGCGATGTTCGCGTAGAAGCCGACGAGGGCATTACTCAACTCAGCCAGCGAATCGCGTGCGGACTTGGCGTCGGTGATCGGCGTCGGAGGTTCGAAACCCGGTGGTGTCTGCGGAACCGCGGATGAGTCGATCATCAGTGAGGCGGTCTGGACCTGCGCGCGATGCTCGGCCAGTTGGTTCACCGCCCGGCGTCGCCCGCCACCTTTGAGAAAGGCTCCGGCAAGGCCCGCTGCGAAGACGTAGTTCTGCTCGGCCTCGATCACATCGGCGATTGCCGCGACGGCGGCTGGATCGGTGTAGGTCATGCGTTCACGCCTTTGCGGATGTCCTTGAGCTCGGGGACGTGTGAACTCTCCGATGCGGCGATGAACGTCAGGGCCCGGATGCGCTCAGGATCCTCGGCGGAGGCTGCGGCGTCTGATCGTTGACCGGCGGCGTTGCGTTCGCGGGTGATGAGATTGGCGAGCGCCTGCTTGGCATTACCGGCGTTGGGGGGAATCGGTTCGATCGCTTCGAGGTCGGCCTCGGTGGCGCCGAGTTCACGGGCATGGGCACGGTGTTGGTCGGCGATGGCGGTGAGGGATCCGCGCAGTTGGTCGTAGACGGCGATAGTGCCCGCGTAGGCGCCGATGAGGGCCAGTTCATCAAGGAGCGTTTCGTCGGGTTGTGGGGCAACCGATGGCTCGATCTCGATTGCCTCAGGGGCCGGTTCGTCGCTGCCGCAGGCGGCCAGAGCGGTGGCGGCCAAGCCCAGGGTTGGCAGGGCGACGACTCCGTGGAGGAGCCGGCGCCGGGTCACATCGGATGGGGCGTCGCCGATTGCCCTGGGTGTGACCACGGCCTAAGGATTCCATGACCCGGTGTCCGGCCGTTACACTCATGCGCACAATCGCACCAACAACAGGATCACGCCCGAAGGACGGAGGCGCTATGGCTATGTCCGTCGATGCGCTGCGTGCCGTTGCTGCTCCCTTTGTTTCCGCCGCCGGTCTCGACCTCGAGGACGTGACCGTGGAGAAGGTTGGGCGTCGGTCGAAGGTAACCGTGATCGTCGATGCCGATGGTGGCGTCGACCTTGATGTGATCGCCGACGTCTCCGGGGAAATCTCCGCCGCGCTGGACGAGCAGCCTGGGTTGGATGACACCCCGTTTGTTCTCGAGGTCACCAGCCCAGGTGTTGATCGGCCATTGACCGAACCCCGACATTGGCGGCGAGCCAAAGATCGGCTTGTTGCAGTGGAGATGGCCGACGGAAGTTCTGTCACCGGTCGCGTGGTGGGTTCCGATGACACGTCGGCAACGCTCGATGTGGACGGAGAAACCCGCACGATTGCGTACGCCGATGTTGCCAAGGCTGTGGTGCAGGTCGAGTTCGATCGGAAGAAGGACGACTGATGGATATCGACGTCAATGCATTGAAGGGTTTGGTTCGCGAAAAGGATCTCTCGCTGGACCTGGTGGTCGAGACCATCGAGGCGGCATTACTAGTCGCGTACCAGCGCACCGAGGGTTCTGTCGAGGACGCGCGGGTGGTGCTTGACCGCAAGACCGGACACGTCACCGTGTGGGCGGCCGAGGTCAACGACGACGGCGAAAAAATCGGCGAGTTCGACGACACCCCCGAGGGGTTCGGTCGAATCGCTGCCACCACGGCGCGACAGGTGCTGCTGTCCCGGCTTCGCGAGGCCGAGGGTGACGCCACGATGACCGAGTTCAGCGGCAAGGAGGGCGATCTCGTCTCGGGTGTCATCCAGCAATCGCATAACCCACGCATGGTCCGCGTGGATCTGGGCAAGGTCGAGGCGAATCTGCCGCCCGAGGAGCAGGTGCCGGGCGAGGCCTACGAGCACGGTGAACGCATCAAGGCCCTCGTCGTTGGCGCTCGGCGCGGTTTCAAGGGTCCGATCGTCACGCTTTCCCGCACGCACCCGAATCTGGTGAAGGCGCTCTTTGCGCTCGAGGTCCCGGAGTTGTCCGACGGCACGGTCGACATCACTGCGATCGCCCGTGAGGCTGGGCACCGCACCAAGATCGCGGTGCGGTCCAATGCCCCGGAGGTCAACGCCAAGGGTTCGTGCATCGGGCCGCAGGGACAACGCGTGCGGCACGTGATGAGCGAACTCGGGGGAGAGAAGATCGACATCGTCGATCACAGCGATGACCCGGCCGAGATGATCGCGCACGCACTCTCGCCGGCTCGCGTGACGTCCGTGGAGATTGTGGACGCGTCGGCCAAGGCCGCTCGGGTTCTGGTTCCCGACTACCAGCTGTCCCTCGCGATCGGCCGCGAAGGGCAGAATGCGCGCCTGGCAGCGCGACTGACGGGGTGGCGGATCGACATCCGTCCCGACAGCGGGGTGGGAACCGGTGGAGCGGCGCCCGGGATGGCCGCAGGACAGTCCCCAGGCCCGAGTGCCCCGCCACCGGCGCAGCAGCCGGTCGAGGGCGAGTAGACTTGTCCGTTGGTTCCTCGGGAGAACCCATCCGGACGTGTATCGGGTGCCGATCTCGAGAACCGGTGTCGCTGCTGATTCGCCTGGTTGCCGACCCGGACTCCCCCTCGGGCTGCCGGGTTGATCGTCGGGGGAGCCGCCCGGGGCGTGGAGCACATATCCATCCTCGAGAGGAATGCATCGAACTGGCCTCGCGGCGTCGGGCTCTTACCCGGGCGCTGCGGATTCCAGCCGGTGCCGGCGCCGACATTGAGCAGGTGCGTGACCAGATCCTCGCCTAGAGGTTGTACGGTCGGCACGTAATAACGCCCACGAAGGAGTGGCTCGGAGATGAACACCCCATGAGCACGCGAGCATGAACATGCAGCGTTCGATCTAACCGTCCGGGGTGATGCCCGGACCGAGACAGGAGAATTGTGTCCAAGGTTCGGGTCTACGAGCTCGCCAGAGAGCTCGGAGTCGAAAGCAAGGTCGTCCTTGCGAAATTGCAGGAGATGGGCGAGTTCGTCCGCTCCGCCTCATCCACCATCGAGCCGCCGGTAGCCCGGCGCCTTCTCGATGCCATGCCCGCTGCCCCCGAGGGTGGTGCAGCAGCGAAGAAGACCGCCAAGAAGGCGGCCAAGAAGACTGCTAAGAAGGCAGCTGCAGCACCCGCTGAGGCGGCGCCGGCTGAAGCAGCGCCGGCTGAGGCAGCGGCAGGGTCACCTTCAGCCCCGGAGGCGCCCGAGGCATCTGCTACTCCGGCTATGAGGTCGGAAGCGAAACCTGCAGCGAAGCCTGCAGCGCCGCCGGAGGCTCCTGCGGCATCGGAGGCGCCCGAGGCGCCGGCACCGAAGCCGGCACCGCGTCCGGGCAACAACCCGTTCGGTACCAGCGGTGGTGCCGCTCCGGCACCGCGCCCCGGCGGTCCCCGTCCGGGCAATAACCCCTTCGGCACCGGCTCGGGCATGGGTCGGAGCACTGGAGTCCCCGGTGCTCCTCGCCCCAACCCCGGCATGATGCCCACCCGCGCTCCGCGCCCGGGCGGTCCCGGTGGTCCAGGCGGACCAGGTCGTGGTCCCGGCGGTGCACCCGGTCGTGG
>CAJXUJ010000105.1 GCA_913061025.1 uncultured Actinomycetes bacterium
GCTGCCTGTTCGACCGACATCCGGCCTCTCGACATCCGTGCCATTAGGACTCCGGCGGAGTGAAACTCTCTGTGCGCTGCATGCCGGCCGCGCGGCCCTTACCGGCGATGACCAGCGCCATCTTCCGCGAGGCTTCGTCGATCATCTCGTCACCGAGCATCGCTGCGCCGCGAGCACCACCCGCAGCAGAGGTGTACCACTCGTAGGCGTCAAGAATGAGTTCCGCGTGGTCGTAGTCCTCTTGCCGCGGAGAGAAGACCTCGTTAGCCGCCGCGATCTGGTCAGGGTGCAGCACCCACTTGCCATCGAAGCCGAGGGCGGCACTGCGACCCGCGACGCGCATGTAACCCTCGGTGTCCTTGATTTGCAGGTACGGACCATCGATGGCTTGTTTGTCGTACGCCCGAGCCGCCATGAGAATCCGCATCAGGATGTAGTGGTAGGCGTCTCCGACGTCGTAGCCGGGAGGCTGCTCCCCCACAACGAGCGATTTCATGTTGATGCTGGCCATGAAGTCGGCCGGCCCGAAGATGATCGTCTCAACACGGGGGCTGGCGGCGGCGATCTCGTCGACCTTCGTCAGACCCATAGCGTTCTCGATCTGGGCTTCAATACCGATGCGCCCGACCTCGAGTCCCTCGGACTTCTCGATCTGGGTGAGCAGCATGTCGAGCGCCTTGATCTGCTCGGGGCCTTGAACCTTCGGGAGCATGATGCAATCAAGATTCGCCCCCGCACCGGAAACAACTTCGATGACGTCGGCGTAGGTCCACTGCGTGGTCCAGTCGTTAACCCGAACCGAGCGGACCTTGCCGTCGTATCCACCCTCATTCAGGGCAGCGACGATGTTCTTGCGCGCATCGGGCTTGGCGAGCGGAGCAACAGCGTCCTCGATGTCCATGAAGACTTGATCGGCGGGCAGACCCTTGGCCTTTTCGAGCATCTTGGGGCTCGAACCCGGCACCGCGAGGTTCGAACGCCGACTCCTGATGTTCCGACTTGGCTCACTCACGAGGGTCCTCGCTTTCGCTCAGGGATACCCAACACAGGGACGCCGCGAGCCTAGCCCGCGAAGACCTCGTCGGCCCTTCAGGTGCCCTACATTCGTGCAGTGACACCGAACCGGACCACACTCCAGCGAGCCCGCATCGCGGTGTCCATCCTGTTCTTCACCAACGCTCTGACCTTGTCCGCCTGGCTGCCGCGGCTCGCGGAGCTCCAGTCCGACCTGGGTATGTCGGACATCGAGGTCGGCGCCGCGCTCGCCGCCGGGGCCGCCGGCGGTGTGGCCGCCGGGATCTCGGCAGGACCGTTGATCAATCGCTGGGGCAGCAACCGGATCGCCGTCATCACGCTCTTCGCGCTGCTCCCCGTTCTCCCGTTCATCGGGCTGGCGCCCGGGGCGTGGATGCTCGGCTTCGTGCTGCTGATCGTCGGTGGACTCGACGCCGTCATGGATGCCGCAATGAATTCGCACGCCATGCGTGTGCAGCACGATATGAAGGGAATCGGGGTCAATCGTTCGATCCTCAATACCTTCCACGGTTTCTGGTCACTCGGCACCGTTGCCGGTGGCCTTATCGGCGTCGCGACCGCAGCTATCGGCCTGTCTATTGCCTGGACGATGACGATCGTCGCCGTCCTCTGCGGGGTTCTCGTACTGTCCGCCCGCGCCTGGTTGCTGCCCGGAGTGGATCCAGACTCGTTCTTGGAATCGACGGACGATCCGACCGACGGAGCACAACCGGATCCCGGATCCCTCGCGGCTGCGGGACCGGTGAGTGCAACGGAACGCCAGGCGGCGTCACGCGTGCTCGCCCAGCCGATCATCTGGGGACTCGGTGCGTTCATCATCCTCGCGGTGATGATCGAGGACATCCCCGGCCGCTGGAGTTCGATCTACCTCACGGACATCGGGACGCCCGCTGCCTACGTCGGCTGGGGGTTCGTCGCTTTCACCGCGGCGATGACCGCTGGACGTTTCCTCGGCGATCGCATCGTCGATTCACTCGGCGAACGCCGGTGGACCCGCATCGCCATGGCCGCGAGCGCGGTGGTGCTCGGCTCATCACTCATCGCGCAATCGACCTGGCTCTTCCTCGTTGGCTGCGCCGTCACCGGCTTCGGCGTCGCCACACTTTTCCCCGCCGCTATGCGGGCAGCCGCGCATCTGCCGGGTGTGAGGCCTGCGACGGGAGTCGCGACGCTCAGTTGGCTTTCCCGCGCCGGGTTCGTCACCGCACCGCTCGCCGTCGGCGCTATCGCCGAAGGGCTGGGTGTCGGTTGGGGAATTGGCGTCGCTGTGGTGGCGGCCATCGCGCTCGTGCCGCTCAGCGCAATCCTCAAATGGGAGAAGACTCGGTAACGGTGGCCGCTGCCGGACCCTTGTCCGCGGCACGGATGACCACGACCAGCCCCACGAGGATCAACGCCGCCGCAGGCAAGAGGGCTAACGGTGGCATCTGTCCGAGCCAGATGGCGGCGACGATCGTGGCACCGGGCATCTCGAAAAGAATGGCAAGTGAGACGACGGTTGCGGACGTTGACGACAGCACCCGGGTCATCATCGAGTGGCCCAGCAGTTGCGCGCCAAGCGTGACGGCGAGGATCAGCAACCAAGCTTGAGCGTCGAACCCGATCAGTTCCTGGCCGAAGACGAACACCAGCGGCAGGATCGTCAACGCGGAAATCGCGTAGAGGATGAACGTCATGGTCGATGTGTCGACCGTTTTGCGTACCCGTTCGGCTACGGACACGTAGGCAGCAGAGAAGACCGCCCCGATCAACGCGAGACCATCACCGATCAGATGCTGCGGATCAACGGACAGGTCCACGCCCGTCAACACGATCACGCCGGCGAAGGCGATCGTGATTCCCACCCACACGCGCGAAGCGATGCGCACACCGGTTGCCCGAGCGATCAAGGCGGCCCAGATCGGCTGGGTGGCTACCAGGGCTGTTGACGCGGCAATCGTCGTCAGTGTCAGCGAGGGAATCCACGTGGCGAAGTGCAGCCCGAGGAACAGGCCGGCAACCACCGTCAGACGTATCTCACGCCTGGTGAGGGCACCGAGCGTGCTCCACCTTCGGATCGTGACCCACACACCGGTGAGGCCACTTCCGATGAGACAACGCCAGAAGGCGATGGCCAACGCTGGAGCAGCCGTCGCCGCGATCATCGGTCCACTCAACGAAATGAAGATGACGGCCACACCGAGGCGGGCAAGATCCGGCGCCGGCGGACGCGTGAGGCCGGCAGGCGGCGCAGAACGTGCTGCTGCATCAGACACTTGGCACCCCTTCCTCCATGACCCCTGCACCGTGCGTTACTGCGGCTGAACCGGCTGCTGTCGTCGCGACGGTAGCCTTCCCGCTGTGACGACGAACACAAGCCGCATCTTCCTCGCCCGCCTCGCGGGCCTGGGTGTGTTCGACCCACGTGGTGACCAAGTCGGAAAGGTACGCGACGCCGTCGTCGTTCTTCGCATAGGAGACAACCCGCCTCGATTGACCGGGTTAGTCGTGGAAGTCCCCCCTCGACGCCGCATCTTCGTCCCGATGACCAAGGTAACGGCCATTGACGCCGGCCAAGTCATCGTGACCGGAACGGTAAATCTCCGGCGGTTCGAACAGCGACGCAACGAATCCCTCGCCACCGCCGAACTCCTCGATCGTTCGCTGACGTTGCGTGAAACCGGCGAGAAGGTTCGAGTCGTCGATATCGGTGTCGCTCAGACACGCAGCCGCGAGTGGCTCGTCGATTCCTTCTTCGTGCGTCGGGGTGCGACGGGCATCCGTCGTCGCAGCGAGCGCTTCATGGTCGATTGGCCCGAGGTCACCGGTCTCTCGCTCGCCGAAACCGCGCAGCCGGCCGAGCAGCTGCTCGCCACCATCGATTCGCTCCGTCCAGCCGACGTCGCGTCCTTGCTGCACAACCTGGTTCCCAAACGGCGCCTCGAAGTCGCCCGCGAACTCGACGATGAACGCCTCGCCGACGTCCTCGAAGAACTCATCGAGGAAGACCGGGTGGAGATCATGCAGGCCCTCGACCTCGAGCGTGCCGCGGACGTTCTTGAGGAGATGGACCCGGGCGATGCCGCCGACCTCATCTCCGAGTTGCCACCGGAGAAAGCGGAGTTCCTGCTCGACGAGATGGAACCCGACGAGGCCGAGGACATTCGGCGCTTGTTGACCTACGACGACTTCTCCGCTGGCGGCATGATGACCAGCGAACCGGTGATCTTGCCGCCCGATGCTGCAGTGGCCGAAGCACTGGCGAGCATCCGCAACCCCGATCTACCGCCGGCGCTCGCTGCCCAGGTCTACGTGTGTCGCGCTCCCACCGAGACTCCGACCGGGAAGTTCCTCGGCACCTGCCACTTCCAGCGGTTGTTGCGCGAACCGCCGTCAACGTTGATCTCCTCCCTCATCGACACGACGGTGGACCCGGTTCGCCCCGACACACCGCTCGGTGAAGTCACCCGCAACTTCGCCGCCTACAACCTCGTGGCGGTGCCGGTAGTCGATGAAGACGATCACCTCCTCGGGGCGGTCACCATCGACGACGTCGTCGACCACATGCTGCCGGCCAACTGGCGTGAAGAAGCTGCTCACGAGGACGTGCACGATGAGTAGCGCACGACGCGGCACGAAGCGCGCTGTCGATCAGCCGATCGACACGACGCGCGGCATCAGGCCCGCCTACGACTCCGAGCGATTCGGGCGACTCTCCGAGCGGGTCGCGCGCTATATCGGGTCGTGGGCATTCATCGCGTGGATGACTGTCGTCATCATCCTGTGGGTTTCCTTCAACGTCTTCGCTCCCAATGGGGTCCGACCGGATGCGTATCCGTTCATCTTTCTGACGCTGCTGCTCTCACTCCAGGCGTCCTACGCCGCGCCCCTCATCCTGCTCGCACAGAACCGGCAAACCGACCGGGACCG
>CAJXUJ010000106.1 GCA_913061025.1 uncultured Actinomycetes bacterium
AACATCGCACGCATCAAGGTGGGATGTCCGTCCAGTGGAGCGCCGTTGGCTTGGGCCTTCGCTGCGAAATCCAACCAGTACTCACGCTCTGTGGCTTCGCCCGCAAGATATCGTTGCCAGCGCTCATCACCTTCGGGATCGAGAGGTCCGCGTCCAACGACGGTTCCCGCAGGAAGCCCGCGGAGCTTCTCGTAGTCATCGGCAATTTCCCATGCGGATTTGAACAGCACCACACCGACGTCAAGAAGAAGACCACGTGCACTCATCAGACTTTCTCTCCTCGGGCGTGCGCCAACAGAATTTCCCGCATCGACCTTGCCGGTTGTGCGGGTGGGAGGTCCACTTCGACGTACCCGTCGACTACTCGAGTGGGGTAGACGGGTACGGAGGTGCGCGCATCTCCCTGTTTGCGGCCGTCCACAAAACTGAAGCGCCACAGGTGCGCCGGGCAGGTGACGCAACCGTCACGCAACTGCCCCTCGCTCAACGAGGCCCCGCGGTGTGGACAGGTATCACCAATGGCGCGAGGCTCGTGGTCGACAAGCGTCAGGTTGATGTCGCGCCCGTCCAGCGTGACTCGAGTCATGGTGCCGTCGGTGAGGTCGTCCACCGGGATCGCGCGGTGCCACATCGTTCGTGGACGTCTACTTCCGTGCCTGGATGACGGACATCGCCTCGCCGGCTACCGCCCACTCGTCTGGAGTGACCTCATAGATAGCTACTCGTACGCGAGACGGATCGCTCCCGATGGAGTTAACGACAGCGTCAGTCAGTTGCTTCATTAACTCGTGCTTCTGTTCAACGGTGCGGCCTTCCATCATGGTGACCTGGATAAAGGGCATCTCTTCCTCCTATACGCAGGGAATCTCGACCGAGCCGAGACGATCGAACCGCGCGGTAATGACGTCCCCGGGAGCTACCGGGACCGCTTCGGTCATGGAACCGGACAAGACGATGTGCCCAGATTCGAGGCCTTGACCGCGCTCGGCGAGCTTTCGGACTAGCCACGCGACGCTCGCTGCGGGATGCCCGAGCACCGCGGCTCCCGAGGCAGTCGCCACCAACTCCCCGTTCTTCTCGAAAACACACCCGGTGAGCCGCATGTCGAAGCCTGCCGGGTCGATTCCTTGACCCCCCAGGACATAACCAGCGCAGGAAGAGTTGTCGGCAACAACATCCGGGAGGGTGAATGAGTATCCGGCGAATCGCGAGTCAAGGACATCAACCGCAGGGAACACGAGGTCGGTGGCGGCAATAACTCGCGCTGCGGACACATCGGGGCCCTCGAGATCGTCCCCGAGGAGGAAGGCGATTTCCGGTTCACACCGGGGTTGGATGAAGCGATCGCAGACCAGTTCCTCGCCGGTGTCGATAGTCATGTCATCGCTGAGCCAGCCGTAGAGCGGTTCACTGACGTTCATCTGCTTTTGCTTTGCGGCGCTCGTCAATCCCAACTTGGCACCCACCATGACGGCTCCAGCATCGCGTCGAGCTTGGACTACCGCGTCCTGAATTGTGTATGCCGTGGGTACATCCAGTTCCGGATAGTCATCGGTCAGTGGAGTCGTGGCGACCCTGTCGCTTGCTGCTCGAATGAGTCGATCGGCCAATTCCGAAGGGTTCACTGGTCCTCCTCAGCGTGCTTTCGGGCAAGTTCCAAAGCGACATCAATGATCATGTCTTCTTGACCACCAACGACCTGCCTACGGCCGAGTTCCATCAGGATCTCTGCCTGTGGGACGTTGTAGCGTTCCGCGGCCTTCTGTGCGTGAAGCAAGAATGATCCGTAGACCCCCGCGTACCCAAGGATGAGCCCAGCCCTGTCGATCACCTGTTGGCGAGGCATGATCGGGCGCACCACTTCTTCAGCTACGTCCATCAGTTTGAGTGGATCGACGCCGGTCTCAATCCCGTACTTTGTCGACACTGCGGCCAGAATTTCCGTTGGACAGTTGCCGGCACCGGCACCCAGTCCTGCGCTGGTCCCATCAAGATTCGCTGCTCCTTCTTCGTACGCGGCGATCGAGTTCGAGACGGCCATCGCGAGGTTGTTGTGCGCGTGGACGCCGAGTGGCACATCCAACGCCTCGACCAGGGCGTTCACCCTGCGTCGAACATCCTCGGTGGTCATAGCGCCGGCCGAGTCTGCGATGTAGATGGCGTCTGCTCCGTAGGACTGCATGAGCAGTGCTTGTTCGACCAGCCCCTCTGGAGAGTTCATGTGGGCCATCATGAGAAAGCCGATTGCCTCCATGCCTAGCTTCTTGGCCGTTTGGATGTGCTGCTCGCTGATATCAGCTTCGGTGCAGTGGGTCGCGATCCTCGCCATGCCAACACCTAGCTCATGGACATCCTTGAGATCGTCGGCGAGACCGATACCCGGGACCAGCAGACAGGCGATGGTGGAGTCACCGGACTCTTCGCAGGCGCGTGCGATTAGTTCTTTTTCATCAACTTTGGAAAAGCCGTAGTTGAAGCTAGACCCTCCGAGTCCATCACCGTGCGCAATCTCAATGACCTGGACGCCAGCCGAACTGAGTCCACGGACGATGGAGATGACTTCATCGACGTCGTATTGATGGCTGATCGCGTGCGATCCGTCACGAAGAGTCGAATCGATAAGGCGGTAATCAACGTTCGCCTTGGTGGTCATACCGAAACCTCCGAATCCTTGCGGGCTACCGCTTCGCCAACCCGCATGGCCGCCGCTGTCATGATGTCGAGATTCCCTGCATACGTAGGCAAGTAGTCGCCTGCTCCTTCCACTTCAAGCAGGACGACAGCACGGTGGGGAACCTCGCCGCCAGGTGTGTGGAACGGTCCCTCCTCGACGACGGGAGGGTTCTTGAGGCGATACCCGGGTACGTACTTGGCGACCTCATCGACCATCTCGTAGATCGAGTCCAGAACTGCTTGATGGTCCGAGCCATCCGGGAGGCCGGCGAAGACTGTGTTCCGCATCAAGATCGGAGGTTCGGCTGGATTAAGCACGATGATGGCCTTGCTCTGCTCAGCACCACCGATCTCTCGCAGCGCGGTGGACGTCGTCTTGGTGAATTCGTCGATGTTTTGTCGAGTACCGGGGCCAGCTGAACGACTCGACACGGTTGAAACCATCTCCGCGTAGGGAAGCTTTTCAATCGCCCGGCGAATCGCGTAGACCATGGGGGTAGTTGCCTGACCACCACAGGTCACCATGTTGATGTTGGGGGCATCGAGGTGTTCGTAGAGATTCACCGGAGGAATGACCTTGGGGCCGCGCGCCGCCGGAGTGAGGTCGATTGCAGTGATCCCGGCTTCTTCATACTTCTTGTAGTAGCGCACGTGCACATAGGCACTGGTTGCGTCAAAGATCATGTCGATGTTGTCCGCATTGTCGAGGACCCAGTCCGGTCCCGTATGCGGAGCCTCGAGGCCTTCTTTCCTCGCTCGGGCAAGGCCATCGCTGTCAGGATCAATCCCAACGAGAGCGACAAGGTCGAGTACGTCGCTTCGGAGCATCTTGTACATCAAGTCGGTACCGATGTTCCCGGAACCGATGATGGCGCAGCGTGCGGGCATTACTTCTCCTCTCCAGTGATACGAAGCGTGATGGGGCCCAGGTGATCGAACTCGGCTCGGAAGGTGTCGCCGGCGGCGATGGGCACCATTGCGTGGAGAGCTCCGGTCATGATCACGCTGCCGGCGGGCAGTGAGACTCCCAACGGAGCGAGGGTGTTGGCGAGCCATGCAACGGCGGCGAGTGGATCGCCGAGAGCTGCTGCCCCCGCTCCCGTCGCGATTACCTGGCCGTTCTTGGTAAAGACCATTCCGATGAGGCGGGGGTCTATCCCGTCGAGTGGGACAACAAGGTTGCCAAGAGCGATGGCTCCGTTGCTGGCGAGATCCGCCACGGTATCGGCGATCGTTATTTTCCAGTCCTTGATACGTGAGTCGACGATCTCGATGGATGCGACGAGCCCACGGGTGGCCTGGAAAGCGTCCGCGACTGTGCAGTGTGGACCGGACAGGGTGCTCTTGAGGATGACAGCGATTTCGGCTTCGACACGAGGTGCGATGTAGGAGTCGACTGACACCTCGGCTCCGTCGCGATGGACGGTACTGGCGAAGACAGGACCGAAATCTGGGCGATCCACACCGAGAAGCTTCTGCATGGGAGCTGAGGTGAGACCAAGCTTGTAGCCACAGATTTCTTCGCCATCTGCAAGGAGCCGCGACACGAGATGCTGCTGAATCGCGTAACCGTCCTCCATGCCGAGCTCTGGCTGGGTCTCGGTGAAGGGGGCGATGGGAACTAGCGATTCGCGAGCGCGGTAAAGAGCTTCCGCGTTTTCCCGCGCTTGGTCGTCGGTGAGAATTGTCATCCTCTTCCTCCCTGAGAGTCGCGATAACCGAGTCGTCTACTAATGGCGATGCCTGCGTCTATGCACGGGCGAGCGAACCTGCGAAGGGACTCCCCGCCAAGTCGCTGCAGAGGTCCGGCGATGGAGACTGCGGCAACTACTTCACCCAGCCCGTTTCGGATCGGGGCTGCAACAGAGCCCACACCGATCTCCGCCTCTCCGACGTTCTGCGCCCAACCCTGGTTTTGGATGATGCCGATCTCCCGTCGAAGATCCTCGATCTTGGTGATCGTTCGGGGTGTTTTCGGTGCGAGTCGCCATCCACGCAGCGTCCGATCCAGTTGTTCTGGAGGGAGGCACGCGAGCAGCAATTTCCCCGTGCTGGTGCAGTAGGCGTCGTTTCGGTGTCCAACTCGGCCGAAGAGTCGGAGCGTTTGAGGACTTTCGCGGCGTTCGACGTACACAACCTCGCGTCCATCAAGGACTGCGACCTGCACAGTCTCTTTCGTTGCGTTCCTCAACTGCTCGATGACGGGCGTACACGCTTCATGGATGTCGGTCTGCCAGTGCAC